>ONWQ01000379.1 GCA_900321565.1 uncultured Eubacteriales bacterium | reverse complement strand
GGAAATGGCGAAGTCGTTCGCAAAGATGCCAAATATGATAAACAGTATCTTGAAGGGAAATACGGAGCGGATCCGTATCTGAGAAAGATCATAGACTGGAGTGTTGTGAATGCCTAGAAAAATCGGCACAGAAAAATGGAGAAAGAAGCGCCGTCAGGAATATCTGGAAACGGGATATACTGTTTTATCAACGTGATTACCCGCTTCAACACTAACAACATTGTAATCCTCAACATGCATAAACTTAAATCCATTGACATAGGGCTTGCCATGTTTCAACCCTCCAGTGCTGATCCCGTTTTGGGGGCTCATCATCAATAATTGCATTTATAAATATGCTACAGTATATGGCTCACTATAAGGGATAATTCCCTTCTGCCACTCTATTTCACTTTCCCATACAAACACAGATCATAAGCCTGCCCGTCCTTCCAAACCATCTTTCTCTGTATGCCTTCCAGGATGAAATCGTTCTTCTCCAGAACACGCCGAGAAGCGGCATTCGGCTCATAAACAAGGCTGGTGATACGGAGGATATCCAACTCTTCAAATGCCAGCTCACAGATCTGCCGAACGGCCTCAGTCATGATTCCTTGAGACCAGCATTCAGTCAGAAGCAGGTAGCCGATCTCCGCATCTTTGCAATATACGTCCGCTCTCTGCTCCACGGAGATATTACCCACGATTTCTCCATCTGCGGATATGGCACGGAATATGCCGTCCTTGCCCTCATGCTCAGCAATCATGCCCAGCCACCAGTCAGCGGACTCCTCCGTGTAAGGATACGGAAGGCGGTTGGAAAGATAGGAACGATCAACCTCATTGCAGATCTTGATCAGGTCCTGTTTCAGCTCCTGGGACCAATTCAGCAGTTTAATATCCATCGCCGCTACTCCTTTTTCCGTTTTGTAAGAGTATAAGGTAAGGCAATCGACAAGCCGCTGTATTATCATCGTCTTGTCGATTGTTTTAATGTCAAACTATTTTATTTTTGTATTGCAGTTACGATTCAATTACTTTACGTCTCATTATAATCAATCCTATCTGTGACCTTATTCAAGACTAAAACCTGCTTGATCCGCTTAAATATTCAACGTTCTGATGCCTCAATTATTTGCTATATAGTAGCATTGTCATTCGTCCTGCATTTCATTGTCCTTATATTTTGAAGGGCAAATTATTTTCAGATGCAAAGTTATTAATCGAGGCAGTGATATTTCCTACTTGATCTGGCATAACTTCTTTTGCGATATCTACTGTTTTATTTGCCATTTCCTCTGCTTTATCGGCAAGCGCATCCACATTCTCAGCACCAAATTCCACCGCGGATGCGTATGCACCTGACGCAACTGCACACCCAACCATTCCGCCAACCATACCCGCAGCAAACCCAACCATTGTTCCTGCACCTGGAACCACTGATCCGACAGCCGCTCCTGCTACAGCGGCTCCTAGCATACTGCCTCCAACAGAAACTGCATTTTCTCCCAGGTCATATGCCAGCTCAGATCCCGTGATTTCTCCGGTAGCGTAATCAACAACACAATCGTATGACTGGACACCAAAGGAGATAACTGCTGCCGGCACGCCAGAATTTCCAAGCGACTGTATCAGCTGATGACTCGATGTGGACATTGTCTGAGATACGGCTGTGCTTATAAATGCCGTTCCATAGGCAACTCCTCCAGCAACCCCAGTGTCTTTTGCAACATCAACAAATGCTTCCTGCGGTGTAATTTCGCCATCTATAACTTTACTAACATTGTCAACTGTCGAAACCGCCGCGGTAATCGTTACAGCTACAGCTGCGCTATCCATTCCTGCCTTATGGCTTTCCACAAATGTGTCCTTAATAAACAATTTCTGCACATATCTGCGGGGATGTTTTACCGCATCGGTCGCTTCATCTGAAGTGACCGTGCTCTGCTCAATCATCTCATCGATCTTTTTGTAGCGCTCTATCTGTTTTTCTATATTCTGCGCCGCTTCTGTATTACCGTTATCTTTGACGTGCTTCAGCTGTTCTTCAAGCTTACCGATCTTGTCCGGAATAAGCTCTTTCATCTTGCCGTAATAATCCTTTGGGACCTCCATTTTGTCGACTTTTCCATCATAAAAGTATTTATCATACTTCTTTGATGCAAGCTTCGAAAGGCATTCCCCGGC
>ONWQ01000209.1 GCA_900321565.1 uncultured Eubacteriales bacterium | reverse complement strand
CTGTCCGGACGTTCCATGGGATACACCAGCGTGTCATTGTGGAACAGCGTGATCATCCAGTCCCCAGTGCCGGGCAGAGTGTACTGTGTGCTCGGCATCAGAACCCGGGATATATTCACACGCAGAATCAGGACACCGAGATCCTGCATGAAACTGTTCGTCTGTGCGCTGAGTACCCTGCGTCCCAGCAGAAGTGAGCCATCCCGGGTGGCAGACGTGGTCCAGCAGACCCCGGACGATACGCGGACCCGATCAACGAATTCCGTGAGTACCGTACGGTTCACACCGGTATTCCCCAGAGCAAGGCGCATTTCCCTGCAATCATACAGAAAGATCCCGGTGATCCTGTCGGTAATGGACTGACCCAGAAACCTTCGGGCCTCATCCTGGACAGCACTGTCCCTTTCATCCTGCCTGAGACAGGACTGCACAGCCGGCTGGGTTGCCAGACTCCCGCTGGTCGCAGTCAGACCATGTACTTCATCCGACAGGAGTGTCAGATACAGTGTATTGAGACCTGCCGACTGGGTATACAGGGAACGTGTATACTGCCTGAGCACAATCTGAAACCCCACGACGGCACTCAGTGTGATCATCAGAACGCAGGCAAGGACAGTGATCAGTATTTTTTTACGCAGACTCATCCGGGTACCTCCCTCCAACCGGATTGTCTGACTTATTGTATCGCACGGCTTCATCATTTGCAAAGCGGCCTGATCCGATTCAAAGCTTTTTGAACCATGTTTCAAGTTTTTTGCATTTACATACCCGGACCCGGTTTTTAAGATATGATTATCATATCTGGTCAATATACGACCGATCAGGAGGAATAAGTGATGAAAAGAACACTGTCCATCGTACTCTGTATCCTTCTCGTCCTGTCTCTGGTTCCTGCTGCCGTGGCGGAAAAGGAACTGGAACCTGCCCATCTGACTTTCTGGAAGTCGCCTCACGTTGCCAATGAGGATGAGGTCTGGGCGAAAGTGATTGCCGGTTTTAATGAAATCTATCCCCAGATCACAGTAGAGTTTCTTTCCGTACCGTGGGATTCCGTCAATGAGAAGGAAATGGCCGCTTTTGCCAGCCATACACCGCCGGATATAAGCTTTCAGGTTGAACAGTTTCAGATCTACGCTGAAGCCGGATGCCTTGTGGACCTGAACCAGTATATGACCGACGAAAAGAAGGCCGGCTACAATGCCTCCGTACTCGATTACTGCACCTATGATGGCCAGCTGATGGGTATTCCCTTCGGTGCAGCCGACTCACTCATGTTCTACAACAAGGATATCTTTGCAGCGGAAGGTATCACAGAGCTGCCCACCACCTGGGAAGAAATGATCAGTGTTGCCCAGAAGTGCACAAAGGATACGGATGGTGACGGTGAGATCGATCAGTGGGGACTTCTGCTCAAGACCCGTCCGCGCTGTGACATGTGGCAGGGTGTCACCTATATCCAGCAGTCCGGCGCCAACCTGTGGAATCAGACGCGTGACAATATCGGGTTCAATAATGAAGCCGGTATCCGCGGTCTGCAGATGTATGCCGACCTGTTCAACAAGTACAAGGTGGTCCCGCCCATCGATACCTTCTCTTCTGAAGAAGAGGAAAAATCCGCTTTCTATGACGGACATATCGCCATGTGGCCCGATCAGGTGAATGAGTATGGCAATATTCTGGGCGGCAATCCTTCGCTGAACCTGGGTGCATTCCTCATGCCCGCAGGCCCTGCAGAAGACGAAGCCCAGGCACACTGGTCCTTCGGGAATATCGGCATGCTGTCCATTGCCGCGGACTCCAAGTATCCTGAGCAGGCATGGGCATTCCTTGAATACATCACACAGCCCGAGGTCGAACGCGGGATTGTGTCCTCTATCAATGCATTCTCACCACAGCTTGCGACCAATGAAGGCCTGTATGAAGGCAGTGAAATCATGAGCCTGGCTGCAGAAGGCATTCGCGTCATGCAGTGCTCTCCGTCCAGCAAATACTTCCAGGGCATGTGGGACGGTGTACGCACCATGCTTGAATCCCTGGCCCGCGGTGCAGCAACCCCTGAGCAGGCGATTGAGGAACTGGAAACCAAGCTGGCTGTCCTGGCAGAGTAACAGCATCTGTCATCCGGAAAGCCGCCGCACTGCGGCGGCTTTCCCTGTAAAAGGGGTGTTTTCATGCAGAAAAAGGTCCGGGAAAACCTCATCTCCTTCAGCTTTATCCTGCCTTTTTTCCTGTTTTTCGCCGTATTTGTTCTGGTTCCCCTCGGGTACGTGCTGTATCTGAGTCTCCATAAAGGGACTCTGCTCAACAGCCGGCTGGTCTTTTCCGGGCTCAGGAATTACCTTTCAGTGACGGAAAGCAAGGATTTCAGGAATTCATTCCTGAATTCCCTGATCTATATCCTTTGTATTGTTCCGGTCGGGCAGGTCATAAGCCTGTTCTTTGCACGGCTTCTGCGGCGCAAGACACGGCTGAACGGTGTATTTGAAACCATCTATTTCCTGCCCATGCTGGTTTCCATGGTTGCAGCCAGTGTGGTCATTGCCTATATCCTCTCCCAGAAAGGTCCGGTCAATTACCTGCTTCAGCAGGTCGGTCTGCCTGCGATCAACTGGCTCGGGAACGAGGTCACTGCGCGCATATCCCTGATGATCCTGGAAATGTGGAAGGGTGGCAGCTTTTTCATCTTCGTCTATATGGCAGCCATCCGGGCACTGCCCGAAGACTGCTGTGAAGCGGCAAGGATTGACGGTGCAAACCGGTGGCAGGAATTCTTTCACGTTATGCTGCCCATGCTGCACAATACCGTTGTACTCAGTGTCATCATGAGCACCATCTGGCAGTTCCAGATCTTTGAGTCCGTGTACATGCTCACAGGCGGCGGACCGCTGAAGAAGACCGAAACGGTGGTCTATTCTATCTATCAGTACAGTTTCCAGTACAGCAAGATCGGCATGGGTTCTGCCGCATCCGTCATGTTTCTGATGATGATAGCACTCGTTTCTTTGCTGGAGATGCTCATGATGCGGGAGAAGAAAGAAGGAGGCATACGCGCATGAAACACGGTCGTCTGGTCCCTGTAATCCGCGTTCTGTGTCTGACCCTCCTGGCACTGACATTCCTGCTGCCAGTCTGGATGATGTTCGTCTCCGCCTTCCGTCAGACCAATCGTATTCTCAGTTATCCACCGGTCCTATGGCCGTCTGACGGCAGCCTGAATAATTTCCGTGAGCTGTTCGTCATGCAGGACGGTGCCTTTTTCCGCTGGTTCCTGAACAGTGTACTGGTCTGCGGTGGGAACACGGTCCTTATGCTGATCCTGTCCGCCATGGCCAGTTATGCCTTTGCCAAGCGTGAGTTTCCCGGAAAGAAACTGCTGTTCCCGGCCATCATCGGCACACAGATGATTCCGCAGGTTGCCACACTCATCCCGCTCTATCTGATTGTGAGCCGTCTCGGCTGGAACAATACGTACGCAGGGCTGATCCTTCCGGACATAGCCAGTGCTTTCGGTGTCTTCCTGATGACCCAGTTCATGCGTGATATCCCCGACTCACTGCTGGAAGCGGCCAGGATTGATGGTGCTGGTGAGTATGGCATATTTGCCCGGATTGTGCTTCCGGTTGTGGTCCCGTCCCTGAGTCTTCTGGCGATTTTCAATTTTACACAGAAATGGGGCGCACTGACCTGGCCCTTGATTGTCACCTCTTCTGTCAGCATGCGGACCCTGCCCCTGGGCATTGCCTGTATGAAAGATCTGACGTCCAATGTTTCAGGTCCGATCATGGCAGCATCCCTGGCCAGTTTTCTGCCTGTTCTTGTCGCCTTCCTCTTTGCGCGTGACCAGTTCATGGCTGGCATGATGCTTGGCGCTGTCAAGGGCTAATTCTTCCATTGCATGAATCCCTCTGCGGAAGTCTGAAGCATGGCACAGATTCTTCCGTTAGACATCTGCAGATATCCTTTCAGCTGTTGTACCATTCAAAAACGCCGGCAACACTGCATGACCCCGTATGTCATGCTCCGTTGCCGGCTGTTTTCGGTTCTTATTTCTGTCATGCCCTGACCTGATTCCAGCCAGGCCATGCCATTCTATCCATTAATCCAGATAGCCTTCCCGTGCCTTGATATTGAAGCGCTTCTCCAGCTGATGCATCTGCTCGTCCGTGATCGTATTGATCAGCGGCAGGTGTGCGATCTTCATATAGATCTCAGCGGCCTTCTCGGCGGTCTCAATCAGGCCAAAGGTTTCATCCAGGTCCTTGCCGGCACCATAGATACCATGCTGGCTCCAGACCACAAGGCGTGCCGTGAGCATCTTTTCCGCTGTGGCTTCCCCGATCTCATTGGTACCGCAGAGCATCCAGGGCAGCACATTGACGCCTTCCGGGAACACCACAATGCACTCTGTGCACATCTGCCACAGTGTCCGCGTGCACGCCTTTTCATCCAGATCATGCACATAGGTCATGGCCAGCAGGTTCGCCGGATGGCAATGCATCACCACGCGGTTTTCCGGATTCACCTTCAGGCGCGCCACATGGCTCATCATATGTGCAGGGAATTCGCTGGTGAACTGTCCGCCATCGGTATAGCCCCACAGAAGATCTGCGTTCGTGCCGCCGTCCTTCAGCCGGACCAGGCCCAGGTTGACATCGGGCGCATACTGCACATTCTTGAAATACTTGCCTGTGCCTGTGACCAGGAAATACCGGCCGTCCAGTTCCGGAGCCTGAAAGCCTGTGGGAATCGTGCGGAGCACACAGTCCGTATCGAGATACTCTTTGACCTCATCCGCGTCCAGCATCAGGCTGATGTTCCCGCCATTGCGTTCGTCCCAGCCATGGTCATACATATTCGTTGCTGTCCGGATCATTTCAATCATAAAGGGTGCCGTAAGAATGTCTTTCATTTTCAAAACTCCTTATCTCGTGATGATGTCCAAAGGCACATTAAAGATCTTGGCAACCTTCAGGATCGTATCGATATGCCGTCCGACGGCAGCTGCCATATGATGGGTGGGGCCGGCTTCACTCCAGCGGTTGCAGAAGTCCCTTGCTCCGCAGGTAAAGCGCATGCGCATATTGGTATCCCCGAACATGAAGATGGGGCCTTCCTCATTGACGCCTTCCGCCACAACAAACTTGAAATGACCATCCCTGTCCTGGGTAATTCCAAGGAAGGTAATGGGGCTGTTCGTCGGCGGATAGAACTGGGTCAGATACCCGCCACCGGTCTTGCCGTGGAACACAGGCACAATCTTCATGGTGGGCTTTCTCGCCTGGGAAATGTCCGCGTCGCCGGAACCGGAGTGTCCGATAATGCAGATATCCTCCGGGAAGTCAATGGAGTACATTTCGGAGAGCTGGCCGGTACCTGCAATCACCTTCAGGATACCCATAGCCATGGCAACCTTGATGTCCCCTTCCACGGCACAGGCGGTTCCCTGCTTGATGAGCATGGAGAACGCCGGGATCAGCATGGAGTCCAGCTTGCCGGCAACACCCTGGGCAAACCCGTCATAATGCGATGCCACAAAGCCCAGCTGCTCATCTTTGACCCACTGTTCAAAGGCAACAACATAGCGGGCCATATCCCATACGGTTTCCACCGTCGCGCCGCCTTCAATGTCGAAGGTATCCAGAATATCCTGTGCCTTGGCACGGATCGCATCCTCATCGGTAATGTTGTCAGCGATTGCCCACATCTTTTCCCAGTCAAACTGCTTGGTATACAGCCACATGCGATGATACAGATTGGTTTCGTCGATGTACAGGTCCATCATGCCAGGATACGGTCTGCCGATCTGCGCAATGTTCGTATTGCGGAAGCGACGGCGCACCTGGGCTGCCTT
>ONWQ01000431.1 GCA_900321565.1 uncultured Eubacteriales bacterium | reverse complement strand
TCCACCCTGCCTGCCATGAGCGAACTGCTGGGCACTGAGCTTGGTGAGCAGTATGCTTCCGGCCCCGAACAGGGCGTCGAATCCGCAACCTGGGACAGCTGCTACTATGTTCTGGCTCCCAAAGGCCTGACCGATGAGCAGTACATCGCCATTAATGAAGCCATCATGAAGGCCTGTGAAGTCCAGTCCTTTATCGACGGCAACAATGCCATGGCTACCTTCGTAAGCCCGCTGAACTATGATGAAAGCAAAGCCGCTATGGATAACGAATGGGCTTTCCTTGACAACCTGGTTGGCGAGCTTGGTCTGAAAGTCCGCTGATTCCATTACACACATTCATTAGACAATACTGTCCGGCCCGGCAAAGGTCACTCTGCCGGGCCACTTTTTACAGAAAGAGTGGAGGCAGACTCCGATGAGTAAATTCAACCGCACTTACCTGCTGGGTATTCTGGGGCTTGTGATCTCTGCCTGGATTATCTGGCAGACCGGCAATATTCCCATGAGACTGGTTGCCAACGAACCCGGTCCGCGTTTCATTCCCTATGTCTCTGCGGGCGGTCTGGCCCTGTTCTCAATCCTCACCATGATTTTTGATGCACCCAAGGAAGCCAAGAAGGGCTCCAAGGCATACCTGGACAAGGCCGGATGGATCCGCCTCGCCATCATCATTGCGGAAGCGGTACTCTTTGCTTTCGCCATGGATTTTATCGGCTTCTGGCTGACCGCCATGCTCGGCATGCTCCTGTTTATCGTCACACTCAAGGGCAAGAAGAAAATCAACTGGATTTTCGCCATCTGCCTTTGCATCGGTCTCGGATCCCTGTGCTATTTCGGCTTTACCCGTGGTTTCCACATTCCGCTGCCCACAGGCACTCTGTGGGAATCCCTCGGCATCAATATGCCTTAAGAGAAGGAGGAAGAAACTATGCAACCTTATCTCCAGGCGTTGGGTATCCTCCTGCAGCCCGCAAACTTTCTGATCATGTATGCCTGTTCACTGATCGGCTGTGTTCTGGGCGCAATCCCCGGTCTGTCCGGCGGTCTGGGCATCACGCTGTTGCTGCCCATGACCTTCGCACTGAATACTGAAGTCAGTTTTGCCATGCTGATCGGTATGTATGTCGGTGGCGTCAGCGGTTCCTTCATTGCCGCCGTGCTGGTCGGTATTCCCGGTTCCGCATCCTCCATCGGCACCTGTTATGACGGCTATCCCATGACCAAGAACGGCAAGGCCGCCAAGGCACTGTCCATCGGCATCACCGGTTCCTTCATCGGCACCTTCATTTCTGTCATTGTTGCCATGCTGTGCTCCGGCGCCATTGCGGATATCGCGCTCAAGCTCGGACCGTGGGAATACTTTTCCCTGTGTCTGATGGCCATCACCATGGTCGTCGGTCTGAGCAACGGTTCCGTGTTCAAGGGCCTGATGGCCGCTTTCCTGGGCCTGTTCCTCTCCACTGTGGGTGCGGACAAGGTCACGAATACACTGCGTTTCACCTTCAATAACACCAATCTCTATGGTGGCATCAACATGGTCTGCATGCTGATGGGTACCTTTGCTCTGCAGCAGGTAGCCACGGCTTATGCCAAGGGCCAGCAGGATATGCCCCCTGTGGATACCAGCAGCCTGAAGGGCTTCGGTCTGAGCATCCGGGACTTTGTATCCAATGCAAAAACCATCATTGTGTCTCTGTTCATCGGTCTGTTCATCGGCTTCCTGCCTGGTATGGGCAGTGGCATCAGTAACCTGATCGCTTACGGCCAGGCCAAGAAAATGGACAAGCATCCCGAAAAGTTCGGTACCGGTTATGATCCCGGCGTATGGGCCACTGAGGTTTCCAACAATGCAGGTGTCGGCGGAGCACTGATCCCGATGATCTCCCTGGGTATCCCGGGTGACGGCACCACAGTCCTTCTGCTCTCCGCCATGACCATCAAGGGTCTGCAGGCCGGTCCCATGTTCATCAAGACCAATCCTGTGCTGGCCGCACTGATTTTCCTGATCGTGCTGGTCAGTGCCGTGCTGATCTTCTTTACCGAACTTGGCACCAAGCGCTGGTTCCCCTACCTGCTCAAAGCCCCGTACCACTATCTCTTCAGTGCGATTATGATGATCTGTTTCATGGGCTCCTTCAGTTCCACGACCTCCATCTTCAGTGTATACATGATGATCGGGTTCGGTATTCTGGGGGTCGTCATGGACATGTTCGGCATGCCGATGACACCGCTCATGCTCTCCTTCATTCTGGGACCGAAGATCGAGGAATACTTCCGCACCGGCGTATCCTATGCCCGGGGTGACTATTCCCGCTTCCTGACCCGTCCCATCTCGCTGATCTTTATCCTGATCGCTCTGTACTCCGTGGTCGGTCCCTACATTATGAAAGCGATCAAGAACCGCCGCGCGGCCAAAACCGGTGCGGTCAAGTAAAGGAGAACACCATGTCCTTGTCCGTTGAACAGAAGCAGGAACTCCTGGATGTACTGGGCCGGACCGGCGGACACCGTGAGGTCATGCTGCAAAGCCGGGTCATTCCGGAAGAATACAGTGCATGGCTGGAGCGTGCACAGCGGCAGGAGTACCACCTGACCTTTGATGGCATGCCTCCCGTGCGGGTCATTGTTACCTGTGATCCCGAGCGTGCGGCAGACTGTCCCCTGCATGTCAATTTCCACGGTGGCGGCTTTATCTTTCCCCAGGACGGGGATGATGATCTGTACTGTGCGCATGTGGCCATGGGCATCCATGGCATCGTGGTGGATGTCGACTATGCATGCTCGGACCATGCGCCGTATCCTGCCGCCGTGCATCAGGCCTATGCGGTTACCTGCTGGGCTGCGGAGCACTGTGCGGCATGGGGTGCGGACCCACATCGCATTTCCGTGGGCGGTCACAGCGCGGGCGGCAACCTTGCGGCTGTGACTGCCATGGAAGCTCTGCGCAGGGCAACCCCTCACCTGAACCTTGTGATCATGGATTACGCTGCCAACGACAATTATTTTGTGCTGGAAGGCGAACAGAACATCCGCAGCCGTGCCTTCTCCCTGCTCTATACGGACGGGGATGCAGAACTGCTGAAGGATCCGCATGTATCCCCTGTGTTTGCCTCCGTGGACCAGCTCAGGGGCTTCCCGCCGACACTGATCGTGGAAGCCGGTCTGTGCCCGTTTGTCGAAACCAACAGAAAATTCGGCGAAATGCTGAATCAGGCCGGTACGCCCGTGCACTTTGCACAGTATCCTGAAAGCCGTCATGGTTTTACCGTGCGCATGAACGGCGACTGGCAGCAGGCGCAGCAGGTGATCATTGACGAGATCCTTGCCGCCGCACCCGTACCATAACACTCCGCCGCCTGTCTCTGATCGGATAGGCGGCGTACCTTTAAGGAGGTCATTGTCCATGTCACTCACCCCTGAACTGCGCGCCAGGATGGCGCGGGATATGCAAAGCAACCGTAAGTTTGACGGTGACACTGACATCCCTGCAGCCTGCCGCTCCTTTATCGAACGTGCTGTCATGGAAACCGTGGAGCGCCCGGCCGTATGCGGCTGGCCCTACAGGCTGTATATCTTCACTGCAAAAAACAGGAAAGCAAACAGCCCTCTGCACATCAACATTCATGGTGGCGGCTGGCTGATCGGACATATGCCCAATGACAGCCTCTGGAGCGCCTGGCTGGCCGACCAGATCGGTGGTGTTGTCGTGGATGTGGACTATACCACCACCGAGTTTGCCTCATTCCCTGTACCGCTGGAACAGTGTCTGGACGCAGCGCACTACACATTTGAACACGTGAAAGAATGGGGCTGCAATCCGGCACAGGTCTCTGTGGGCGGGTATTCCGCCGGCGGACAGCTGACCATGAGTCTGACCCTTACGGCCATGATGCGCGGCGAGAAACTGCCGTTCTGCCTGCTCATCAACGGGTATGGGCCCAATGAAATGCGCTATGATGTGGATGTGCTTCAGATTCCCGAATACTGGAAAACCCGTGAGCATCGTAATGCCGGTTTCGGCGTACTGATGACCGATGACCATGCTGAACTGATGAATGACCCGACCATTGACTTCATGATGGCACCGGAAGCAGCCCTGGCTGCCCTTCCGCCCACCATGATCCTCGGTGCGGCCAGCGATGTGTTCCGGTTCCAGAATCTGGAGCAGGGAAAACGTCTGGCAGAGCTGGGTGTTGAAGTCACCATGAAGATCTTCCCGGAAACCGGGCATGGCTTCATTCCGCATTTCATGCCTCACTGGGAAGAGGCCGGTGCACTGATCGTGCAGCGTATTCTGACAACGTCTGCTGAGAAAGGAAACAAACCATGAGATGCACCATACATCCAGGTAATGAACGCAGAAGCATCAATTTTCTTGACAATATCTGTTTTTCCCATGTCACGGACACGGAAGGCAATCCGCTGGACCTGCACCTCTCGCTGATGGTACAGAACGGGAACAGTGAGATGCGCCTGGCTTCCGGACGCGACGATGAAGTCTCCACCGGCCTCCAGCCGCTGATCGTATGGATCAATGGTGCCGGCTGGCGCAAGTGCGACAAGAACCTGATGGTCGGAGAGATCCAGTACTTTGCCGAGCACGGGTATGCTGTGGCATTCATTGAATACCGGCATTCCGGGATCGGACACTTCCCGGACCAGCTGATCGACTGCAAGACTGCCGTACGGTTCCTGCGCGCGCATGCAACGGAATACGGGATTGATCCGGAGCGTGTGGTCGCCATGGGGCGCTCGGCCGGCGGGCATCTTGCTTCATGGATGGCCATGAACACCGACGGGTTTGACTCGGACGAATGGGCAGGCTATTCTTCCCATGTGCAGGCAGCCGTGGATTACTTCGGGCCTGTCGATGTCAAGACGTGTAACCTGATTGAAATAGAACGGATGAAGAACCCGAACCACCGCTGGCACCGTATTGAGGAAACCCACGGCGGTGCACTGCTCGGCGGGGATCCGGACACCATGATTGAGCGCAGTGATGCTGCCAGCCCGATCTTCTCCATATCGCACAATACGGCTCCCATCATGATCCTGCATGGTGATCAGGATCCGCTGGTACCACTGTCCATCAGTGAGGATTTCTATAACCGTCTGGTCGCGGCCGGTCTGGAATGCCAGACTGAATTCTATGTGGTGGAAAACGGCGGTCACGGTACACGTGAGCTGTTCCAGCCCGTGGTGAAGGACCTGATTCTCAGTTTTCTCAGGCAGCGCGTGGGACAGAAAGGAAACGAGATATCATGATGCGACGAAAGAATACACCCATTCTGGAAATCCTGGTGGATATCCGTCGGGACGAAATCGTGGAGATGACCGGTCCCACCGGTACCGTGCGGATGATCCCCTTCGGCGGCACGGTAAAGGGCCCGCTGTTCCATGGCATTGTGGAGCCCTGCGGTGTGGACACACAGGTAACCAATCTCAGTGCAGTGCGTCACATGTCCGCCCGCTACATGCTCACAGGCGAGGACTGTGAAGGCCATGCATGCCATATCTATGTTGAGAACAATGCCTGGTTCACTGATGGTGCCAGGCCACAGCCCTTCAAGACCATACCGACATTCATGACGGACTCCCCCGCCCTGGCCCCCATACTGCACCGCGGCGGAATTGTCGGTGAAGGACACCGGGAAGAAGAAGGACTGTGGATCCGCTATTTTGAGACTGAGGAAGACGCTAACTGAGCACAGGAGGGAATCATGAGTATTCGGTCTGATTATCTTGACTGGCAGCAGCGGCATGAGCATCTTGTCAATGGAACCATGGGCAGAATCTGGAAAAATCAGGAATCCCGCTATGTGCATCCGTTCCGGATTTTCGGCAATGTATGGTACGTCGGCGATGACTGGGTCTGCGTGCACCTGATCGATACCGGTGACGGTCTGCTTCTGATTGACAGCGGGAATATCGGGGCTACGGCCATGCTGGTCCAGGCCATCTGGGAAGCCGGTTTCAATCCGGCCGATGTCAGATGGCTCGTGCTCTCCCACGGACACCTGGATCATATCGGCGGTGCCTCGTTTTTCCGGAACATGTTCGGAACCAGGATCTACCTCGGCGCACCGGACGCGCAGATGTACCGTGAACACCCGGAACTGAGTTATATTCACGACGCCGACTGTGCGACGGAAACACTGGTCATGCCCGATGTGGAGATTCATGACGGCGATGTCATCCGGTTCGGGAACACACCCGTGCAGTTCTATCTCTCACCCGGGCACACCATGGGCGTCATCTCCTGTTTCTTTGACGCGCATGAGGGAGACAGAACCGTACGCTGCGGC
>ONWQ01000093.1 GCA_900321565.1 uncultured Eubacteriales bacterium | reverse complement strand
CGTCGTGATCATACTGATCTGTTTCTATAATGCCATCCGAAGCATTCTCCCGATATGACTGTCTTTGGCCGGATTGCAGAGTTTCCAGCCGGTTTCCGGAATGGGACGGACATGGAACACTTAAAGCAAGAAAAGGCACACCGGAACCCGCGTGTTCCGTGTGCCTTTTCCCATGCGCAAAACTTTCACCCAGGCTCCTGCATCCTGCGGAACATATGCGGATTCCAGGACAGGCTGCTTACACTTCCTTACCGTGACCCTGCAGGGTCAGCATGCATGCAGTGCTCCGGAGCGGGCGATGCAGCACCTTCGTCCCGACCACATGCAGCCCGACAAAAAACAGACCTGAGATCAGCTGAAGTCCGCACAGCATGGCAAAGAAGCTGCGTGTGCCCAGGGCTTCCAGCAGAAACCCGCCGGCTGCAGCCGCCAGGAAGGTCACAAAGGCCGTGACAGAATTCACCAGAGCCTGTGTACTGGCTTCCATACCCTCCGGCGCCAGAAGATGCAGGTACTGATACCGGCTGGTCACATACAGTGCGAAGGAAAAGCCGCGGAACAGCTGGGCTATATACAGCACGGCAACCGAGTGCCCCCAGGCATACAGGCTGTATTCCAGTGCCAGGATCACCACATTCATCAGAAGCGGCCATGCCCAGCCGGCACGCTGTGCAATTCGCCGGGTCAGAAGCAGCATCGGGACCTCACAGATCCCCGCAATGAACATCAGGGCACCATACATACTGTGATCCAGCTGAAACTCACTGAGCGTGTACACCATATACGTCACACGCCAGCTGAAGGGAATCTGATACAGTACCTCAAACAGAATATGCCCGACAATCCAGTAATTCAGAATCGATCTGAACGGCATGTCCCGCAGGCGCTGGCGCTCCTGCCGCACCGGTTTTCCCTCACTTTCCGCCGGGACCCGGACTGTGAGAAGCAATGACAGCAGGGCAAAGCCCGCAAAGAAATAGTAAATATTCCGTACCGGCATCACTCTGAAAACCGGAACAAAGGCAAGACTGAATACCGCATATCCTATGGATGCCCAGCTGCGTACACTCCCGTAGGGGATGTTCAGGCGCGGGTTCTCGTTCACCCGCACGAGCCAGAGCTCCATCATCATGTTGGATGGCTGAAAAAACGCATACATGACCATGAGCATGCCGATCATGGCCAGGCGGATCAGACCATTCCCCTGCGACAGTACCGGAATGCACAGCGTACAGACCGCTGTGCCGATCATGCACAGCAGAAAGCATCTTCTGACTGAGTGCATGCGGTCGGAAATGATCCCCCATGTCGGTTGCGACAGGATACCGATGCCATTGATACAGGCAGAAATCACACCGATCTGACCGGCCGTGATGCCGATTGATGTCAGGAACACGGACAGAAAGTTCGCCGCTGCAAAGCAGCCATTATACACAAACTCTGTGAGTGACAGCTGAATCTGTACCTTTTTCCTGTTCATTTCAGTCTCCTGTCCGGTCTGTCTGACCAGCTTTCCAATGCATGAGTTCTGCCTCACTGACCGGCTCAAACTCTGACAGTGCCGGATGGTCCGTGAGTGTTCTTACGATCTGCCATCCCTTTCCGCTGTGCTGTGCATTGCGCGGAATCGGCCGGAATCCGAGATCCAGGTACACCTTGCAGGCCAGCCATGTGGTCGTCTGCGTCGGCACGATCGCCCGGGTGTATCCCAGCATCTGCATATGCCTGAGCACATGCGTGATCAGTGGTTTGGACAGTCCCAGCCCCTGTGCTTCACGCCGGACCGCCACCCAGGGCAGCCATCCGTTTCTGCCGTCATCGCCTGTACGGATATCGTAAAACGCAGTCGCTGTGGCCAGTTTCTTCCCGGACGCATCCGAAACAAAGAACATTCTGCCTGTAAGTTCCCGCTCACGGCCCGCGTAATAGCGTTCCCAGGCCGCTTCACCTTCTTCTGTGCTGCTGAATTCCTTTGCAGATTGCTCGATGGCAATCCATGGTTCCCGGTCTCCCGGAGTGAAGTTATCATAGTGATACCCTGCTGGCAGCGGGATTTCTTCCATCTCATCCAGACTCTGTTCCAGCATCAGCTCATAGTACGGGATACGTGAATCATGATTATCTAACCATGTCAGACTCCTGCGCACGCGCCACTGTTCCCGGGTGAGCAGGCTGACGTGTCCTTTCCGGATCTCATGCATCTGCGGGACTTCCACCTGCTCCGTTGTCCACTGATACCGGAAGCCCAGCTTCTCCTGGACGCGCCTGGACCTGAGGTTTCCGTCATAGTACCCGCACCACACGCGACTGAGCTTCAGATCTTCAAAGGCATGGCGCAGGACTTCACCTGCCGCTTCCGTCGTCAGTCCCTGACCCCAGTAAGGTACGCCCAGCCAGTACCCGAGTTCAGCCTCATCCTCCTGCTCGGCCAGGTCCTCATGATGCAGGCGGATGCCTCCAATGGGCAGCCCGGTCTCCTTCAGTACCACGGCATAGGTCTCAGGCACAGCCAGTTTCTCCCGTATGATACGGCGGCTGGTATCCACATCAGTGTGTGCCGGCCATCCGGCAACCGGCCCCACCTGCGGATCCCGGGCGTACTGATAGCATACTTCCGCATCCGTTTCCTTCCATGCGCGCAGTATCAGCCTCTGTGTTTCCAGAATCATGTACAGTATACCTCCTGTATCCGCCATTTCCGCACAAAAGACTTTCGTCTCCTGGCCATGTCCTGGCTGCGGATCCCGTTTAGCGAATCGATTCATATCACCAGTACAGGGATTATACCATCTTTCAGCAGAGAACTGCAGAGGACTGCTTATGCAGTTTGGTCCTGAGATTGACCGGCTTACCGACTTACGACCCCTGTTCCAGGCTGCCAGATACTCTGAAATCATGACTTCATGGTGCAATCCCGTAAAACCTTGTCATTACTGGCCTGAACGTATTTATGTCTGCTGTAGTTATGTTTAATTTATATTGTGAATACTCTTCGCTTATAATTCAATAGTTCCGCACGTGTCTCCCGTCCCTGTTCCTCGGATTTTTCCACGGTTTACACAGGTTTTCAATCGAAAATTCATGCAGAACAGAACAGCACCCGGTCACCCATGCAGACCAAAGTCTGTTCAAATATGCCTGGCATTTTTCCAGACTTCAGTTTGTTTGCGCTCGTCCTGGCTGAAGCATGTCATCTCTGCCCCGCCTGAATGGCCGGGTAAAAAGAAAAGTCCCTGCATACAGACCGGAGATTCCGGCCCTGCAGAGACCATAGTCTTATGTACGTTTTACTGAAAGTCTTTCATT
>ONWQ01000091.1 GCA_900321565.1 uncultured Eubacteriales bacterium | reverse complement strand
TGGTGTGCCGGCACAGGAACCGGATGCGTACCTGACCCGGAACAGTGAGCAGTTCCATGCGCACCTTGGTTTCCGCAGAATCGGTACATTCCACCGGTTCGGCAGAAAATTCGGGCATGCATATCATATGATATGGATGGAAAAGATCCTGGAGCAGGATCCGATGCCGGGCGTATTTTGACCGGCCTTGGGATTGAGGCATGCTGTCGTTTCACGAAAGCTTTCTGTAGTCCCGCGGGGTGATCCCGTACTTTTTCTTGAAGGAATCCTTGAAATAATTGCTGTCGGAGAAACCGCTGCGCAGGGCGATGGTCGTGATGGAGTCCGACGTGGAGACCAGTTCCTGGGCAGCATGCTGCAGGCGGACGAACACGATATATTCGTGCAGGCCGATGCCGGTCTCTGCCCTGAACCTGCGGCTCAGGTAATTGGGACTGAAACCGACGGCCCGGGCGATCTCGGCACTGGTCAGTGGCTCTGAGTAGCGCTGACAGATGAAGCGTGCCGCCTGGAGAATCTGCGGATTGGTTGTATGGATATCCACGGGCGGTTCAAAGAGAAAAGAACACACACGGCTGCACAGCAGGAACAGTGTCTGCAGCCGCATTTTCAGAATCAGGGCGGAGCGGCTGTCCCTGATTTTTTCTTCGGTGGTCATTTCCTTTATATACAGGATGATCTGATTCCGGTATGCCTCCGGGACCTGAAAGATGGCCGGCGCCTGGAAAAAAGATGCTGAGTTCGGCATGCACTGCCTGACTTCGTCCAGGATATCCTCTTCCCGGAAAAAGATCACAGTGCGCCGGCAGTTGCCGAATACATACCGGGTATAATGCAGGACCATGGGAGGCAGCAGGAGAAAATCGCCTGCATGCAGGTCAAAGATATGTTCATCAATCAGGAACCGGCAGCCGCCGCTTTCCACATAGAACAGTTCATAGCATGTATGACAGTGGTTTCCACTCATGCGAAAGCTCGGCTCTCGGAGCCTGGTTTCGGCGTGAACGCCGTCTGTACCGTGGCTTGGGACTGTGCCTGCCATACAGATCTGCCTCCTTAGTGTTGATAAATCAGTATTATTCTAGCATATTCTTTCTTTTTCCGCGGAAAAACGGGTAAATCTGTTTTACAATCATCCGTCGGTAAGCCCAAGGTTTATGTGAGTGTCCGCTGCAAAGGAGAAGCAAGATGTGGAAACAGATCGCCTGGCTATGGGAGAACATGGATGCACCCTACAGACGCCGGCATGTGATCGCACTGTGCGTATGTGCATTTACGTGCCTGCTGCTGCTGGTGAACCCGGCGCTGTCCCGGAAACTGATTGATGATGTGATTGTGGCGCAGAACCCGGATCCGCTGCTGTCCATCCTGGCCGTCATGCTTGTGGTCAAGCTGGGCCGGGAAGCTCTGCGTTACATGATGGTGATTTTCCTGGAGACCGATGCCCAGGATGTGGTCTATAACCTGCGCCGGCGCCTGTTTGAAAAACTGCAGTACAGCGATATGCGCTTTTTTGACAGCCACCGCACGGGTGACATCATGACACGCATGAGCGCGGACCTGGACTGGTGCCGGCATTTTCTGGCGTTCATTGATTACCGCATTCTGGATGCGGTATGCACATTCGTGTTCGCAACGGTCTATCTGACACTGGTGAACTGGAAACTGACACTGCTCCTGATTGTGATCACACCGGTACTTCTCCTGATCACGAAGTTTTTTTCCAAGCATGTACGGCCGCGGTTTGTATTCATGCGTGAAAAGCTCAGTGAGATGAACACAGCAGCGCAGGAGAACATCGCCGGCAACCGGGTCGTGAAGGCGTTTGCACGGGAAGAATATGAAAAGGAACGCTTTGAGGAAAAGAACCGGGCGTTCATGAACAGTCATCTGCGCATCAATAAGCTGTGGCTGACATTTTTCCCGATGATTGAACTTCTGGTGAACGCGATCCAGCTGGTAACGGTGTTTGTGGGTGGTCTGTTCATTATCCGCGGAGAACTGACTCCGGGTGAACTGGCGATTTTTACAGGCCTGAGCTGGGCCGTATCCAATCCGATGCGGGAGCTGGGCAACCTGATCAATGATCTGCAGCGGTTCTCCACTTCGGCGGCCAAAGTGATGGAACTGCATTACAACAAGCCGGAGATCCTGGACGCACCGGACGCGGTGGACCATGCGCGGATGAAAGGCCAGATCGAGTTTGAGCATGTGACGTTCCGGATGGACAGCAAAACAATCCTGGAGGATGTGAGCTTTTCTGTCCAGCCCGGGCAGACCGTGGCGGTCATGGGGCCTACCGGCAGCGGCAAGACCACACTGATTCACTTGCTGGCCAGGTTCTATGATGTGAATGAGGGCGAGATCCGGGTGGACGGGTGTGATGTCCGTCAATGGAAGCTCAGCCAGCTCCGGGGCGGGATCGGGACGGCAACCCAGGACGTCTTCCTGTTCTCGGATACCGTGGAAGGCAATATTGCTTTCGGGAACCAGGAACTGACACTGGATGAGGTCCGGGACTTCGCAAGACGTGCGGATGCGGCTGAGTTCGTGGAAAAGCTTCCGGAAGGGTATGATACCATCATCGGTGAGCGCGGCGTGGGTCTGTCCGGCGGACAGCGCCAGCGGATTGCCCTGGCACGCGCGCTGGCCGTGCGGCCGAGCATTCTGATCATGGATGACACGACCTCTGCTGTGGACAGCGAGACCGAACAGTATATCCGGGAACAGCTGCACAGCCTTCCCTTTCCGTGCACCAAGTTCATTATTGCGCAGCGCATTGCTTCCATGAAGGATGCGGACCTGATTCTGGTACTCCGGGACGGAAAGATCGCGGAGCGGGGAACGCATCAGGAACTGCTTGCCCAGCATGGCTATTACTGGCAGACCTATTGCCTGCAATACGGGATGCCCATGAAGGAGGCGGTGCAGCATGGCGCGGAATAAGTTTGACGTGGACGAAAGGCTGGAATCGCCTTTTAACCTCGCGCATCTGAAGCGTGCGGGCAAGTATATTGCACGGCATAAGTACAAGATGATGGCAGCACTGCTGCTCAGTGCACTGGCCAGTGTGGCCACACTGTATATTCCGAAGATCACCCAGTGGGTGCTCGATGAGGCGGTCCCCAATCAGGACACGGCCATGATCGGCCGGATGGCGCTGCTGTTTGTGGGCGTGATCTGCCTGAGTATTGTCTTTACAACCATCCGCTCCCGGATGATGGCACATGTGAGTCAGGAAATCATCTATGATATCCGGAGCGACCTGTTTGCACACCTGCAGAAACTGCCATTCAGTTATTATGACAGCCGGCCGGCGGGCAAGATTCTGGTCCGCGTGATCAATTATGTGAACTCGGTTTCGGATATTCTCTCCAATGGCATTATTAATATGATCCTGGAGATCATCAACCTGGTCTTTATTGTGGTCTTCATGTATTCCACCAACGCGACGCTGGCTACCGTCATCGTAGCCGGCCTGCCGTTCTTTGTGGCGATCATTATCCTGATCAAGCCCCGCCAGCGCAGGGCCTGGCAGAATCAGAGCAACAAGAACAGCAATTATAATGCATATCTGGCTGAATCCATTGACGGGGTTCGCGTCAGTCAGCTGTTCGACCGTCAGGAAGTCAATATATCCATTATGGAACGTCTGGCGACCGCGTGCCGTCAGGCATGGCTCCGGGCGGTCAAGATCAGCAATACGGTCTGGCTTTCCAGCGAAACCATGACTCAGCTGGTGCTGACATTCCTGTATATTGCCGGTGTCTACTGGATGGGCGGCGGCAAGATGGTATCCTTCGGTGTGATCCTGGCCATGGGGCAGTACGTCAGCCGGTTCTGGCAGCCGATCACCAATCTTGCGAATATCTACAATTCTTTTGTGAACAATATTGCCTACCTGGAGCGTATCTTTGAAACCATGGATGAGCCAGTGGTCGTGGATGATGCGCCGGATGCGGAGACACTGCCGCAGATCAGTGGTGAAGTGGATTTTGAAGATGTGACGTTCGCCTATGAGGAGGGCACGAACGTTCTGGAGCA
>ONWQ01000522.1 GCA_900321565.1 uncultured Eubacteriales bacterium | reverse complement strand
TGGCGCATGGGGAGCGCGAACATGATTTCCTCCGCGTTTGAGGAAAACCCGGGCAGGAAGTAGAGCGTGGGATAAGGTGCCGGCATGTTCGGATACCCGTCGTGATAGGGCAGGAGCACATGCACCGTAACGGCACGCATCAGGGAGGCTGACTTGGCTGTGAGCGTCAGATACATTCGGACTCCTCCTTTCCCGTGAGAAAACGGAACGCGGGATCCAGTGCCTTCTTCCAGAAGGTATGGTCGTGCCCGCCGTCCGATTCATAGAACGCAAGAGGACGGTTCAGCTCTTTCATCATGGCCCCGAGGCGCAGGCTTGCGGGGCGCACAAAGTCCTCCGTGCCGCAGGCGAGGAAGAGGTCCGGCATGCTGTCCGGTGTTTCTGCGGCCTTTTTCAGGGCAAACTCCCAGTCCCGGTAGCTCCCGTCGTATTCCTCCGGTGTGCCCAGGGTGGCCAGCAGTTCACCTTCGGGTACCGGGCTCCATGCGCTGGCATGCGCGTCCCGGGTGCGCAGGTCCAGTGCGGGCGAGAGCATGGCAATGCGGGAAAACGTATCGGGGTAGCGCAGACCGTTGATCAGTGCGCCGTACCCGCCCATGGAAATCCCGGCAATATAGGTATCCTCCCGGCGCCTGGACAGGGGGAGCACGGAACGGGTGACTTCCACCAGTTCCTGACCGACGTACCGGCTGAACAGCGCACCGCGCTGCTCGTCATCGGTGTAGAAGGAGTTTTCCCCGTCCATGAGCACCACGGCCAGACCGTAGCGCATGCAGTAGAGCGCAAAATTGGTGAACATGGCGGTTTCCAGACCGCCGCCGGAATACCCGGGCAGGAAATAGACCGTGGGATAGGGCGGCCGGATATCCTGCCAGAAGTTCAGGTCCGGCAGGAAGACCGTGGGGTAGACGCTGCGGGAGATACTGTCCGAGCGGAAATTCAGGTGCAGGTATGCCATGTGTGACTCCTTTCCTCAGCCCTTGACGCTGCCCTGTACGACACCGGACAGAATCTGTTTCTGACAGAGCAGATAGAAGATCAGCATGGGTGTGATGGACATGACCAGACCGGCCATCATGGGCGAGTAATCATTGGAATACTGGGCACAGAACACGCGGATCATCATGGGCAGGGTGCGCATCTCCTGCGTCTGCAGAAAGAGGCTGGAGAGCAGGTAGTCGTTCCAGGCACCCATGGCGACAAAGACCAGGAGTGTGACCATGATGGGCGTGAGCATGGGCAGGATAATGGAGAAGAACAGCCGGATGCTGCCGCAGCCGTCGATCAGGGCCGCCTGATCAATCTCCAGGGGTATGCTGTTGAGGAAACCGCGGACCAGGAACACGGCGAAGGCCATGTTCAGGCCTGTGGCAATATAGATGACCGGCAGCAGGCTGTTATTGAAACCGAGCCATGCGCCGTAGAGCTTGACCAGCGGGATCATGAAGGCCTGGAAGGGCGCGCACATGGACGCAATCATGAAATAGTAGAAGAAGGACACGAACCGGCTTTTGATACGGCTGACCACATAGGCGGCCATGGACCCGAAAAGACCGACGAGCAGGCACGCGGCAACGGTGAGAATCAGGCTGTTGAACAGTGCGGACAGAAAATGCATCTGATTGAAGGCCTGAGGATAGTTTTCCGTGACCAGACGTACTGGCAGGGAGAACGGGTTCATGGTGAATTCCCCGGTGGTCTTCAGGGAGTTCATGGCCATGAGCACCAGCGGAAAGAGGTACAGGATTGTAAGCAGTACGGCCAGGATAAACAGCCAGACTTTGACAGAACGACGGGTGACCATTACATCTGCACCTCCTTTTTCTGGGTGAAATAGGCCTGGAGCACGGAAATGAAGGCGACGATCACGAACAGGACCACAGCCTGGGCCTGGGCGTTGCCGAACTTCAGGCTCACATAGGCGGTATTGTATATGCGCAGGGCGATCATCTCGGTGCTGTTGAACGGACCGCCGTCGGTGAGGGACAGGTTGATGTCAAACACCATGAACGAGCGGACAATGGCCAGGAACAGACAGATGGTGATGGAAGGCCGGATCATGGGCATGCGCACGTGCCAGAACACGCGCCAGGCAGTGGCGCCGTCCACTCTGGCCGCTTCCACAAGCTCACCCGGTACATTGGTGAACCCGGCGACATAGATGATCATCAGGTAGGCGGACAGCTGCCAGGAGGAGACCAGGATCAGCGCGAACATGGCCTTCACCGGGTCCGACAGCATGGAGGTGGACATGGACGCAATGCTGAGGGACTGCCCGATCTTTGTAAAGCCGTAATTGAAAATGTACTGCCATACATAGCCCATGGCGACGCCGCCCACCACATTGGGCACATAGATGGCTGTGCGGAAGAAATTCCGGCCCTTCAGGGCGCTTGTGAGCAGGAGGCCCAGGATCAGGCCCACCACATTACTGATGAGCACGGTGCCTATGGTATACATGGCTGTGCGCTGAAGTGACAGCCAGAACTTGGAGGTGCGGAACACCTTTTCGTAGTTGGCCAGCCCGATCCATGAAAACGTGGTGGAGATCCCGTCCCATTTCGTGAAGGAGATGAAGATCCCGTACAGGAAGGGGATGAGCATGGTGGTCATCCAGATGAACAGGGCCGGGCAGAAAAAGATGAGGATGAGTTTCCAGGTGTCCCATCCGCGCTTGGTCAGCATACGCATACCTCCTCGGTGGCAGTCAGGGTATGGAAAGAAGAAACCGGCAGGACACGGTCTGTCCTGCCGGCCGGGAAGTCAGGATCAGTCGAGGTCTGCGAAGTATTCGCCGATCTCTTCTGCCAGGGTTGCACGGTCCATCTGGCCGGCCAGGTAGGCCTGCATGAACGGTCCGCAGACGAGCCAGAAGTCGGAGGGAGCTTCGCACAGGTAGGTGCTGCAGTCCAGGATCCGTTCTTCATTCAGGAACTTCTGGGTAGACACAGCCAGCGGGTTCTCGTTCACAGCAGTCACATTGTCAAAGGGCAGTGTGGAGCCGATGAGGGAGACCATGAAGTCCTCGCCTTCGGGAGACAGGGCCAGCCACTGGGCCAGGAGCACGCCGGCAGCCTGCTGCTCGGGTGTGTTCTGGAACTTGTCCACTGCATAGCCCTTCGGGCAGGAACCGAGGATCTTGGCGTTGCGGGGATCATTTTCGTCATTGGTCAGGGGCAGCGGCATGATGGCCAGTTCGTCCAGGTTCTCAAAGGTGTGCAGGACGAGCCAGTTCCAGTCGCCCTGGAACATGGTGGCTACCTTGCCGTGGGCCAGCAGTTCCAGATCGCCTTCCTGGGTATCGGCCAGCGGGTCTGCCTTGTTGATATTGTACTTCATGAGAATGTCAAAGACGTCCATAAGGTTGTTGAAGTGCTCGTTGTCGATCAGGCCGCCCTTGCCGTCCTTGAGGTCGGCCATGAGCTGGCGCTGGGTTTCCTTGTCGCCCAGCCATTCGGAGAAGAGCTGGCAGCCCAGGTAATGAGCGCCCAGTGCCCAGTCCGCGCTGAACACAACCGTGGCAGGATAGCCGGCAGCTTCAAGGCCGTCAAAGAAAGCAACCAGCTTATCCACGGTATTGACGGAATCAAAGTCGAAGTCGTCACCGAAGACCTTCTTCACCACGGTCTTGTTGACCATGAGGGAGAAGCCCTGATAACTTGCGGGGATTCCGTAGATGGCGGTGTCGCCTTCCTTCTGGAAAAACTGTGTGCCGGAGAGCACATGATCAAAGAAGGAGGGATCCTCGACCTGGGTCAGGTCCACCAGATAGTCGCTGTAATTGAGGATCTGTCCGCAGTCCAGCAGAGCCACGGTCGGTGCGTTGCCGCCGTTGTACAGTCCCAGCCAGGCAGCCAGCTGGTCATCGCCGCAGGGGTAGTAGTTTACGGTAATCCAGGGATACTGTTCCATGAAGGCTTTGAGTGTGGCAACGGTTTCGTCATCCACACCCGCCTGGGTGGAATAATAGGAAATGGTGACAGGCGCATGCTCTTCTGTTTCGGCGAACGCTGCAGTGCAGCCCAGCAGCATCATCAGAGCCAGAAGCAGGGCGGTCAGTTTCTTCAACATGGATAATTCCTCCTTTATTCATCTCGGAGCGGTTCTGCTCCATTGCTGATACGAGGATAGCATGACAAACAGATGATGTCAAGCGATTGACATTTGAAATTTTGAAAATTCATGGAAAATTCTTCCGTTTTTCCACCGGATAACCCTTTGGCGGCGAAAGGCAGTCCGGCATGCTTCGGACAGCACGGAATGCAAATGTCATGCGGTGGACTTCGACGCAGGCAAGCGCAAAGACCGGATGTTTCATCGCCCGGCAGTATGGCGGACCGGGACCCGGAACAGAGCGCTCGCAGTACCCGGGGCGATCTGCACTCCGGACACCTCTGCGTCTGCCCGGTACCGCCTCCGGCCTGTCGGGAACCAGAATGCTTGTTGACAGGACACCTGACAGCGTGTATTCTGAAAACAGAACCATCTGGTAGCTGGAAAAGACAGAAACACAACTGAACACGACGGACATCAGAAGGAGTAATGAACCATGAAGAAGCTAATGGCACTGTTTCTGTCCCTGTGCATGCTCATGAGCATGGCATGCGCGGAGAATGCTTTTACACAGGGACTGGATGCGCTGCTGGACAGTATCCGGCCGGGCCGGGACATGCTGACGCTGGCATTCCAGGGGGAACAGCCGGTCACTGTCTGCCTGCGGACAGAGGGTGACATGACGGATATTACGGCAGAAATGCCGGGCGGAGTGGTCCATGTACAGGTCGAAGGGCATGACATCTATCTGACGGCAGGCGAACGCGCCATGCACTTGAATCTGGATGAGCTTACAGGCGCGGCCGGGCAGGGCATGCAGATGGATCCTGGTGTGGCCGGAGAACTGATTCAGCTGATGCTTGAAAAGCTGATCATGCCCTTTGCCACCGTGAACATGAATGAGGGGCTGCATATTGCGTACCGGGCAGACGGTGCTGATCTGCTCAGTGCACTGGCGGAAGTGCTGGACTCCGTGATCACGGAAGAAAAATATGCGCGCATGCTGGAACAGTTCATGAGCTTTCTTGGAACCGTTTCCGGGGAGGCCATGCCGGCCCTTGAGCAGATCCGGGAGAGCTGGCCGCAGGTGCGGGAAGAAATGGTGAATCAGGAAACGGATTTTCATATCGCCTTCGGTCTGGATGCAGACTGGCGGATGCGGGATATCCATCTTACCGGTGAAATGGGTCCGGAGGATGACCTTTATCTCATAGACTGGAAGATTCTGTCTGAAAACGGCAGGACCACAGTGGACGGAAAGTGCTCGGAACGCATTACATGGTCTGACAATGTGCGGAATTATGATCTGGACATCCACGGGGAAATGTACAGGGGCATCTGGTCACTGGATATCAGCTATCCTGCCCGGAACCTGCATCTGACGGCCGAGGGAAGCCATCTGGACACGATGGGCCGGTTCTCCGTCACCCGGACAGTCCCAAGAACGCAGTCTGTCGTCATGCAGATCCAGGGTACCTATGTTCACATTGATGATGCGTTCAACTGCAGTCTGAGTATCATGGACCGCATCAACGGGTCCTGGTCGGTGTCCGCTCTGGTCGGAGAGGACATTCTGGATGTGAAGGCGATGGATGCGACAGGCCGGCAGAGCATGGCACTCAAACTGCTGAAAGCAGGCGATACTCTTGCCTCAGGAAGCTTCCGGCTCCGCAGCCAGCGCAATGAGTACGGTCTGGTTTATGACGGGGAAAAGGCCGTGATCTCTATGGACGGACAGACGGTGACATGCACATGGGGCACGGAATCCGATCAGGCATTCGTGGTAAGACTGCATCCGGAAGACACCGTGGACGGCACGCAGGATGACAGGGACATGCTCGGGCGGATGGAATACACAGGTCAGGAAGGTGATTTCACGGTTACGGCAACGCTCACGGATGCAGAAGGCGGGGAAGTGATCCGCGCGGAACTGAAGTGTCAGCCGTCGGATGGGATCCATGAAAAGATTGCGGATATGGAAAACCTTGTGCATGTGACACCTGAGATGATCCTGAGCCTTCTGGGAAGATAAGGGCTGAAAAGCACCGGAATCCCCGGAGAAGGATGACACCACGGCGTGCTGCTGTCCTGTGGAAAAGCCGGGGATGCGGACCTTAAATGTATACTACGGGTAGAATGACATAAAGGGATTCCATATGATATGCTTCCATACGGATGGAATGAGGGAAAGAAAGGAGTGCCTGAGATGATCCGAGCGACTGTGCGTATGCGTCAGATTACACTGAACCTGCAGGAAGCATCCTGGGAGGTTGTGTTTGACATGCGCACGGAAACGGGAGGATCCAGAGAAAGCCGGGGCTGAGCAGGGAATCAGCCGCGGAATCAGGCAGCCGCTCGTTCTGTGACGAATGAGCGGTTTTTTTCATGGAAACGGCACCCGGTGTGTGGATAGCACAGATGCACAGCCGCAGAGCCTGAGCGTACATCTGGGAACGGACAGGTCCCACGCAGTCTGTGATCACAGCGCATGGCGGACCCGGGCAGCCTGCAGGACACATGCCGGGAAGACTGGAAATAAACAGACCCTTGGAAGAGAGAGGTGTTGAAAATGATACTGACCATCACATGGGAAGGACAGCATACGCAGGATCTCGGATACCTGCTGTATAAGCATCCGGACCGCGCACAGCAGTTTGAACTGAGCTACGGCAAAGCGTACGTGTTTTATCCGGAGGTCACGGATGAGCGTACGACAGTGGCACTGGTGGTGGACATGGATCCGCTGGATCTGGCCAGGGGCAGGCTGGGCAGCAGGGAAGGCGGG
>ONWQ01000090.1 GCA_900321565.1 uncultured Eubacteriales bacterium | reverse complement strand
TTCGCGCCGGAGCGTGTTTAGTTCGAAGCTGCGTTTTTCGATCTCATTTTGCGCTTTCTTTACTTCTCCTCTATAGCAATGCGTATCAAAGAATAATTGCAGATATTCCGGACCGGTTTTCAATGCGTATTTCCACCAGAGGTCATATGGAAGGAAACAGTAGTTCTCTTTCCATGGTTTTTGGCCGCCGCAATAATGGAATACACGCGTATTGCTGTATACTTCCACCTGGTTTGCTTCTGTTATTTTCCAATGGAAATAATTATACCAACGATCCGGATCTACGACCAGAAAGTGCTCATGCAGCAAGCCGTTAAATACATCCTGATCCGCAAAGAGAAGAATCTCCTGGTTCTCTGTCAGATAGTGAATGATCTCTTGATCGTTCAGCGTTTCTCTCATTGCCTTCAGATTGAAAAGCAGCACGCCGCTATTGACGTATTTTGAATCCAAAGGCATTTTTAATAGCGTCTTCCTTACAGCAATCTTTTGGATTTCGGCTTCAGTTGTTTGAAAGTCTTCTACGGCGATAAAGAGCTTTCCCTGAAAATCCTGATAATAGAAATCAGATAAAGAGCCGTTTACGATGACGTCTCCATCCAGCCACAGGGCTTTTTCAACGTTCTCGGGAAAGATGCGGTGCGCAAACAGCCTGTAGTATGTCTCCTTGGAAAACCGTTCCGGTATTGAAAAATCCCCAAGGAAAGAGTCGTCCACCTTTGTGAAAACGAAGGATGCTCTTCCCGGTTCCTCCAATTGTCTGATCGTGTCAATGGATTCTTGGCTGAGCGAGGAATAGAAAACATAGATGGTCAAAGCGCCCGATTGATTCTCAATAAGAGATTTCAACATGACTCTCGTGGGCAGCACAAAACCTTCATTAAAAGCGGTAAATATATTCATCATAAGCAATCCTTATTATAATCTTGATTCGTTGAGACATCTGCTGCCTCCTCACCCGGTATTGCCGGTGCTTATAGGACCTGTTCAAAATAGGCGATCGTCCGCTTCAGGCCTTCCTCCAGCATAACGGTCGGCGCCCAGTCGAGTTCCTTTTGGGCCAGGGTGATATCGGGCCTGCGCTGCCTGGGGTCGTCCTCCGGCAAGTCCCGATAAACCAGCCTTGAACTGCTGCCGGTCAGCTTGATCACCCTCTCGGCGAGCTCCTTGATGGTAAATTCGCAGGGATTTCCCACGTTCACCGGGCCGGTAAAACCGTCGCGACTGTTCATCAGCCGCACCATGCCTTCGATCAGATCATCCACATAGCAAAAGCTTCGGGTTTGCAAGCCGTCCCCGTAAATGGTGATGTCCTCGCCCTTGAGCGCCTGAATGATAAAATTGCTGATGACTCTGCCGTCGTCGATGTCCATGCAGGGGCCGTAGGTGTTGAAGATGCGCATGACCTTGACGTCCACACCGTGCATCCTGTGGTAATCAAAGAACAGGGTCTCAGCTGCGCGCTTGCCCTCATCATAGCAGGAGCGTATGCCGATCGTATTGACGCAGCCACGGTAGCTCTCCGGCTGGGGGTGAATCTCCGGGTCGCCGTAGATTTCGGACGTGGACGCCTGCAAAACTCGGGCGCCGGTCCGCTTTGCCAAACCGAGACAGTTCATCGCACCGTAGACGGAGGTTTTAAAAGTAAAGATTGGATCCTTCTGATACCACTTCGGGCTGGCTGGGCAGGCCAGGTTATAGATTTGATCGCATTCCACGAAAATCGGGAGCGTGATATCGTGCCGGATGAATTCAAAATAGGGATTCCCGAGCAGGTGGCGGATGTTGTCCTTCGAGCCTGTGAAAAGATTGTCCAGGCAGACAACGTCGTTCCCATCCCGCAAAAGCCTGTCGCACAGGTGGGAGCCCAGAAATCCGGCTCCACCCGTGACAAGAATGCGATTCTTCCTCATGATATCCTCCTTGCATTCTTCCACAGATCACTCTGCTGCTACGATAAACCGTCTATTCGGTGTCCTTGGACAGATCGCGCAGCATGCGGGGCAGGTAGGTGATGCCCCGCCCGACACGGAAGGACACGGAATCGTGTACGCCGTCCAATTCAGATTGGAGCGCGTCGGCCCGCTTTTTCTGCTTTGCAAGATCGCGCCGAAGTGCGTCGGCCACTGTTTTCGCGCTCTCCAATTCACGCCGGAGCGCATCGGCCTCTTTTTTCGTGCTGTCTAATTCGCGCCGGAGCGCATCGGCCTCTTTCTTCGTACTGTCAAGATCGCGCTGGAGTGTGTCAGTCCGCCGCTTTTGCGACTGAAAGGACGCCTCCATGCAGACCTGATCCTGAACGAGCTGATGAAACAGCTTGTTTTCTATTTCTCTTGGAAAGGACAGCTTTTCTCGCTCTTCATCGGAAATGGCTTTATAATTACGTCTGGCTGAGCTGAGCAGCCGGTCATACTCTCGCAAGATTTCTTGCTCTTTTTCCGGATCGCTGTTGTTCAGCGCATATTCCAGAACAGCTTCTGCGCAGCTAAAGACACCGATTGCATTTTGGGCAGACTTTGGACTTGTCATGATGGAATGCTCTCTCACTCTTCGCGTGTAGAATTTGTCCGGA
>ONWQ01000088.1 GCA_900321565.1 uncultured Eubacteriales bacterium | reverse complement strand
CGTAGTTGCCATGCTTGCGGCGCTGTTTTTTGCGCACCTGCTGACACGGCCCATCACAGGACTGACCAGGACCATCCAGTCCATGGGCAAAGGTGACCTGAGCGTACGCGCCAGGGTTTCCGGGTCAGGTGAGATCCGTAACCTGGCCAAGGCGTACAATACCATGGCTGAGCAGCTGGAACAGCTGGACCAGTCCAGGAACCAGTTTGTCAGCAATGCCAGTCATGAGCTGAAAACCCCGATGACCACCATGAAGATCCTCCTGGAAAACATACTGTATCAGCCGGACATGCCCGAGGAACTGCGCAATGAATTCCTGCAGGACATGAATCATGAGATTGACCGTCTGACCGATATTGTCACAGACCTCCTGACACTGACACGGATGGACAGCGGGAACACAAAGATGCAGTGGGAAACCATTGATCTCCCGCTGCTTGTTCAGGAAACGATCCATCATCTGGACCCTGCTGCCGAAAAGCGGAACCAGTCCATCAAGATTTCCGGGCCCGGAAGCCTGCTTCTTGAAGCAGACGGCGCAAAGCTTTCCCAGGTCCTGTATAACCTGATCGAGAATGCAATGAAGTATTCACCGGATGGCGAGACCATACAGGTCACGCTTGCCCAGCAGTCCAGAGAAGCGGTCATTTCAGTGGTGGATCACGGTATCGGGATCTCACCCGAGGACCAGACACATATCTTTGAACGCTTCTATCGTGTGGACAAGGCGCGGTCCCGTGAGACCGGTGGTAACGGCCTCGGTCTGTCCATTGTCCGCCAGCTTGTCCTGATGCATCACGGATCTATTTCCGTCGATTCCGAGATCGGACACGGCTCTACATTCACGGTCCGGCTTCCTCTGCACAGGGAAGGAGGGAACGGTACATGAAAAACCGGATAATTCTGATCGCCCTGCTTCTCTCTCTGCTGCTTCTCACCGGGTGCACTTCACCGGCACGCCTGTTGCAGAATGCGGTGGTTACCCTGCAGCCAGGGAGTCAGGGACAGCTTCCTGATCCGATCGATCCTGCACCCCGGGAGGATTCCCGGCCTGCCGCTCTGTACTTCCGCATGGAAGGCGAAGCCTATCTTGCCACAGAATACCGCATGATTCAGAGGACCAGCAACTTTACCTATGAGACCGCACTGGTTCAGGCACTGCTGGCCGGGCCTTCCGGTCAGTCCCTGTCACCGCTTTTCCCGGAAGGTACACGCCTGCTTGCGACGGCAGTCCAGGGCAGGACACTGTTTGTTACCTTTTCCAAGGAACTGCTGCACGCCTATGCTGACGAGCCCGTGGACTGGCAGGAGTATGATTACTGGGCCAGGGAATCCCCGCTGCGCAGGCGACTGTGCATGCAGTCCCTGGCTGCAACGATTACTGAGAACTGTGACATTGACAGCATCCAGGTCCTGGTTGAACAGGACGCAGCCAACAGCGGAACACTGAGGCTGAAGCAGAATTACTATCTGGATGATTCCATGGACTCGGTGCTCGCACAGCCACTGACTCGCTCATCCCAGTATCTTCTGACCCCGGAAATCAGCCTTTCACGGATTCTCACGCTTCAGTCCGCTCACGACTGGGAACGGCTGTATGATTCCGTCGAACAGACGGACCCGCAGACCGGGCTTGTCAAACCGAACTATAACGATTTTGTCACGCAGATGAGTGATCTGCCGGATATTGCCTCGTACAGCATCTCCGCCTTCGGACTGTCTCAGGACGGTCTGGACGCCACCTTTGCCGTTCAGGCACGGATTACCCTGCCCGGACCGATCACGGTGAGCTCGCAGACGCGTGTGATCCGTCTGCACCGGGTTTCCGGGCTCTGGCAGATTCCCATGTCCCAGCTGACAGGCTGGCTTGAGGAGGAACGTAAGTGAAACAGGCCTATGCTTGGATGCTCTGCATCTGTCTTCTTTTCTCCTGGACCTGCGCGTCTTCGGAAAATGCCGGGCTACCGCCGGCAGCACAGCCCTATGAGGCGCCTGCCGCTCTGGATGAAATGCGGTATCAGGCTGAACTGCCGCTCTATCTTCCCTCTCTGGACGGAAGGACACTGGTATCCAATCTGGTCTCTTTTACTCTGCCCCGTGGACAGCTCAGTGCCAGAACCATTGTCAATGCACTGATCATGCAGACCACGGACAGCCATGTGCGTTCTCTGGGCAGAGGCACAGACCTGCATCTGTATGGGCGCACACCACTGGAAGTAGCCGGAGGCATATGCACGATCAACCTGGACTCTTCTGCACTGACACTGGAACAGGAAGACCTGTACACACTCGCGCTCTGTCTGGCTTCCACCCTAGAAGGCCTGCATGATATCCATACCGTAAACCTTCTGATTGCCGACCGGGCTGTCGGTCTGGATGTAGCCGAATACCTGCCCTGTGGTTCCGTCAGCCCGCGCCCCGGTGTTGAACTGCCTGTGCTCTGGGAACAGATGCGGACCCGTGCAACCCCGCTCGGCGAAGATCCGTCCCGGATCCCGCTGAGCCTGAATGTGACGCTGTACTTTCCTGTCCGGGAGAACCTGGGGATGATGCCGGAAGTCAGAACACTCGCTTTCAGTGGTCAGACGCCTGCCATTCTGGCTGAGGAACTCATCCACGCACTCTCCGAAGGTGCGTTTTACCTGCCTCTGACGGCAGATATGCCGGACCTGTCCGGACTTCTGACCGATGGTGTGGAGGTAAGCGAACTGAGGGGTGGCGGACGGCTGCTGACACTGCATTTTCAGTCCGAGCTCGAAAGCCGGCTGACCTTGCTCGGGCTGCGGCCACTGAATGTGCTCGGCGCACTGGTCACGACACTGACAACCCTGATTCCGTCAGTAGGTGCCGTCCGCATTTTTTCAGGCTCGACCATGATGACCAGCCTCTATGATGAGGAGTTCGGCATGCTCACGTTTGATGAAGGACTCCAGTACCGCCGTCAGTATCAGGAACTGCTCCGGGATACCGCCACCATTTATCTGGCAGAGGACGGGTATCTGACACAGTGCAAGCGTACACTGGGCACCGGACTGCGTCAGAATCTTCCCGCATTACTGCACTTGCTCTCAGAAGGGCCCACGGAAACGGAACGCAGTGCCGGCACGACGGCAACCATTCCTCCGGGACTGGATGAATCCGACATCCTCGGGCTCTCCGTTGCCGATGATACCCTGCTGGTCAATCTGTCTGCCCGCAGCGCGCGGCTCTTCAGTGACATAACAGGAGATCAGGAAAGACTGATGTGCTACAGCCTGATCACCACATTCTGTGAAGCACTCCAGCTCAGCAGGGTCCGTTTCTTTTTTGACGGGAAAGTACAGGAAACGCTGGGCGGGGAAATATACTGGGGCGGTGTCTTTTACCTGAACCGCAGCCTGATCCGTACAGACCGGGGGTGAAACCTTGCAGCACATTCTGCCCCGTATCGGGCTCATATTCATACTTCTTCTCATACTATTCGCCGGGATCCCGATCCCGGCCTTTGCATGCATTGCTCTGGCATGCCTTGCCGTGATTGCACCCGCAGTCATTTTCATGCGTTTTCTGAAACAGACCGACAAAGACTCAGCCTGGCATTTTCGCGCAAAGCCAAGGAATCCCTGGAAGATCGAAGGGGTGGCTGTCAGGCCCGAGTTTTTTCTCGGCAGCAAGCGTGTGGAAGGCTTCCTGCGGATTGCCTCCGAGCAGTTCCCTGCCACGCAGCTCCGTTCCCTGCCCTCAGGTATGCTGCTCAGTGCCGCCATAGCACTCATGGCAGACTCTGCCACCGAACAGGACATGCTTCAGGAACTGCTTGCAGAACTGCATCTGGATGCGGCCGCGTTCTGCCGGAAATACCCTGTCCTGCATCCGGTTGAGGTCCGCGGTATCCCGGGCAAGATGATTCAGGACGGGAAATCCCAGCGTGCCTTCTTTCTGCTTGATCGCGCGCAGTATAACCAGCGTGTCGGATTCCTTACACTGTGTACAAAGCTTCAGTCCGGACGCAGTGCGGTGCCCATGACCGAGTCCGCCATGCAGCATATTCTCAGCCTGCCCGCGGATGCCCTGCTCCTGGTCACAGCATCAGAGAGTGAACTGCCCAGCCAGATGACGTTCCTCGGCGCCCTGACCATGCATTCCATGGATACGGCTTCCCCGGCTGCACTGGAAGCATTCCGCGCCCTGGATGATGCCGGACTGCCACTGTATTATCTGGTGCCCGGGGAAAGCCAGTATAATCCCGTTCAGGTCCTTGGACTGGACATACCGGAGTGCAGGCATGCTTCCGTCATGCTGATTCCGGAAACCCTCGCCAGCCCTGAAACGCTCACTGATGCAGCCATACTGGAAGCCGGGCGGCGGAAGGGGCTTGCTCAGTTCTGCCTGGTTACCGGCATATGCCTGCTTGCCCTGGCGCTGCAGTCCGCCTGTCTGGGCAGCCGACTGCCCGCTTTGCTGCCTGCCCTGATCCTGCTCCTGCCCCAGCTCCTTCTTCTCAATCAGAACAGGCCCGCTGCCACACTCCGCACACCCTGGCAGGCTCTGCCCGCACTCCTTCCCGGCCTGCTGCTTTCCCTGTTCGGGCGGATGATCCTGCGCACACTGACTGTCGCCTCCGGTACAGCTGAGCTTGCCGTCTTCTGTATGTGCACAGTCCTTGCTTTTTCCGGTGCACGCGGATGCCGGCACAGGCGTGCGTTCTGGGCGCGCTGTCTGTCTCTCATCCTGCTTTCCGGTACAGCTGCCCTGTTCCTTCTGTTCCGCCCGGCCTGGGATGCTGCACTGTTTGCATGGATACTCGGGATTCTGTCCGGGATCCTGACCCTGCGCATGCTGCCACGCACGCCCATGGCGGCTTCCGGAAAATTGTTCACAAGTTGGATGCAGTTGTTTACTTTTCGTTCATAAAATTGTAAAAATCTGCCGCTATACTCATCATTGCAGACCGGGAGAGCAAAACCCGGGCAGCTATATGATAATGATTGGAGGCAGACTTATGAAACTCTTTAAGAATACGAAGGCATCCCGCGGGATCCGGCTCACAGCCATTGCACTGGCCATGGTTGTACTGGTCAGCGGCACCGTTATGCTGCAGGGTCATTCCTCTGCAGCCGCTGAAGATAACAAGGTTATCGTAACTTCACCTTTTACCGCTGCTGTTGCTGAGGTCAAGGACAGCGTGGTCGGCGTCAGAAACTATCAGGTTGTACGTTACTCCAATAATGGGTATGGCTCTTTCGGAGACTGGGGAAACTTCTTCGGTTTCGGTAACTGGGGCAATGGATACGGATACGGTGACGGGTATGGCAATACCTACGGCGATCAGAACCGCTCGGAAGAAGTTCTGGCCGGTACCGGTTCCGGCGTGGTGATTGCAGATCATTATGTACTGACCAATTTCCATGTGGTTGAGAAGGCAACCTCCCTGAAGGTTACCGTGGCCAAGGATGACGTGGATGAACCTGACCTGTACAGTGCTGTTGTGGTTGCAAGCGATGAAAACCTTGATATCGCTGTGATCTATGCACCTGACCTGGATCTGAAACCCGTTCAGCTGGGTGACAGTGATACCCTGCAGGTCGGTGACTGGGCCATCTGTATCGGCAATCCTCTGGCAGAACGTTTCTACGGCACTGTAACCGCAGGTATCGTTTCAGCTCTGAACCGTTCTGTGAACAACACAAGCTACGACAAGTATGGCCACAAGGATGTCACGACCAATACCATGATTCAGGTCGATGCTGCCATCAACAATGGTAACAGTGGCGGCGGTATGTTCTCTGTCACAGGCGAACTGATGGGTATCCCGACTCTGAAATACAGTGGTACCGCTTACGCCGGCGCTGACATCGACGGTATCGGCATGTGCATCCCGATCAATGCAGCCAAACCCCTGATCAATGATGTACTGAGCGGAAAGATCGAAACACCTGAAGTCACGGACGATGGCACGACCGCATCCAGCAATGCCCAGGACAATAACCTGACCGGCAAGCCGCGTCTGGGTGTGAAGATCACCAGCATCAACACAAACAGCCAGGCTGTTCTCAGCGGCATTATCCCCAATGGTGTCTATGTCAAAGAAGTGGAAAGCGGCACACCTGCTGAAAAAGCTGGCATGCTGGCCGGCGATATCATTGTGGATGTGGACGGAACCGTTATTACCTCGGTATCTCAGATCACATCCATACTGACTGGACATCAGGAAGGAGATACCCTGCACGTCAAGGTCTTCCGTGTGCCTGGTATGGCAGACATTGCTGAAAACGGAACACAGGAAATCCCGGACAATGGTGAGTATATCGACCTGGATGTCACCCTGGCTGTGGTAGACGCAGTCGCACAGTAATTCCCTGACAAGCATTACGGATGGCAGAAATGCCATCCGTTTTTTATGTCTTTTTCCGGTCCTGCGTGTCATCTTATCCTCTGCAGAATCTCAGCACACAAAAAGCCGGTACCAGGCGGAAATGGTTCCGCACAATGGTACCGGCCATCAGCCGGGTCTGCTCCCGGTTTATGCTTTTTCTGTTTCAGGCTGGATGCCTGCCTGTTTCAGTACGTCGTAAAT
>ONWQ01000064.1 GCA_900321565.1 uncultured Eubacteriales bacterium | reverse complement strand
GATCAGCTCAGTTGCCATAGCAATGAGGGAATCTGTATAGTGACCATGGCACCGGAACTAAATGGTGCAGAAGCATTGATTCGTACTCTGACCGATCGTGGTATTCGGGTGTCCATTGGTCATACAGCTGCAGATGCAGTGACTGTTCATCAGGCTGCTGATTGGGGAGCTGACCATGTTACACATATTTTTAATGCACAAACGCCATTACATCATCGAACTCCTGGGGTACCTGGAGCAGCATTAAGTGATCCAAGACTTTATTGCGAGATGATTTGTGACGGGATTCATCTTTCGGGCGATATTGTCCGTATCATATCCTTGTGTAAAGGAGCAGATCGTCATGCTGTTGCCATAACAGACGCAATGGAAGCAGCAGGAATGCCGGATGGGGAGTATCAATTGGGTGGACAGAGTGTAAGCGTACGGTCAGGAGAGGCACGCCTGCATGATGGAACACTGGCAGGATCTGTTCTGTTAATGCGAACAGCATTGGAAAAGCTTATCCATGATTTTAAGATTGCCCCTATTACAGCAGTTCAGATGTGCACGTCAAACCCAGCTGATTCTATACGGAATGCTGCCGTTGGACGATTGATTTCCGGCGCGCCGTTGCCTTTAACACGTTGGTCCCAGGACTGGAAATGGAAAGGAATCCTGGATTAACGGAAAAGAAAATGATGTTGGAATAAAAAAACAGACGGAACAAAGCATACTGCTTCTTTGCCCGTCTGTTTTTTCAGTATAGTTCGACAGGTGCATAGATCAAAATGTACCACGCTTACTGAGTTCATCCTGTACATATCCAGCAAGTATATCTACGATTCTGGCATTCTTGCCTCCGCCGGCTACTATTACATCTGCAAAATTGACATAATTTCGAATATACTTATCATACATTGGCTTAACAGTAGAGAGGTACTGTGTTGCAATGCTGTTAATATCGCGCCCACGCTCGTTGATATCGCGGCGAATTCGACGTAACAGGCAAATATCCGGCTCGACTTTCATGTATAGTTTCAGATACATCAGTCCACGAAGTCGATCATCGTGAAAGCAGTGAATGCCTTCAAGAATCATTACATCACGTGGCCAGATCAGGGTATCATGATCATCCCGGCGATGTTGCGAATAATCATAGTGCTTCTGAGTGATCGGCTCACCGTTCATCAGTTTCTGGATGTCCTGCAAAAGCAGATCATGATCAAAGATTGCGGGCTCGTCATAGTTGAGTAAAGCACGTTCTTCGAACGTCAGATTGGGATGGTCCAGATAATAAGCATCCTGCTGAAGTACAAAACAGCGTTCCCCAAGTTTTTCATGAAGTGCCTGTGCAAGAGTCGATTTTCCACTGCCACTGGCGCCACAAATCCCAATGAAGAGCATGCAAACATCCTTTCTCTGCCTGTCCCTGGTTTAAAGAGTTGAATAACCAGATAACACAGAAAAACCCGCGTAAGCGGGTTTGATTTAGTTCAAAGCTTCAGAGTCGTTTTCGATGGATACTTCTTCCACGCTTCGGATTGCCCACCGGGCTACGACCATGGTCATATTCTGATTACCAACGGAAAGGGTAATGGTATCATCTTTAATCTGGGTAATTGTACCATAGATGCCACCAATCGTGCATACCCGATCAGAAACCTGGAGGTTGTCCAGCATTTGCTTAACCTTTTTGTCTTTTTTCCGCTGTGGACGGATAAGCATGAAGTAAAAGACAACAAAGATCAGAACCATGGGCAAAAATGTTGTGACAAGCATGGCGATTGGATTCGCTTCTGCGATTTCTTCACCGGCTGCTGCCGCTGCGGGCGCAGCTTCTTCTGCAAAAGCAACCGAGAGACCTAAAAGCTTTTCGAAAAAATTCATAGGGATCATATGCTCCTTTCCAGAATACTTTTCGATTATAGCAAAGTTCGAATGTGGACACAAGAGCAGAAAGCGCCTTTGCAGAGTTTTTCTGTCCGCATATTCCTTATGGCGTGATTCTATATGTAAGCATACAGAAAGTTTCAGGGCAAAGATAAGGTTTGGAATTGCGATTGCAGTTAGAACATGATATACTTTTAAGGCTTGATATGTGTTTGAGGAGTGTGAATGGTTTTGTCATCCGACATAGTAGGTGGATTATTGGTGGTTTTGCTTCTGTTATATGCATATTCACGAATGATTCATGGCTCGGAAATTCTTCTTGAATTGGAAGAGCATCGCTTGAAACAAGATGATGATGCGCATAAAACGGTACATGTTGGATGGGAACGAATTCAGAATACTGAACAGGCACTGCAAGCATGCAGTATGATGCGTGTACTTCTGCTGCTTTGCATTGGCTTTGTGGGCGTGTATTCGACATACGTCTGGCAAACACGGCACGGAATCATTGGAGTTTTGCCACGTTTGCCAGGACTGATTCTGACAATGGTCGGACTCATGCTTATGGTTTTGCTACCCGGACGGACTATTCCACGTTTATGGTATCGTCTGAAACCTAGACCATCCAGAATACTCTACTGTTTCGTTAAATTGATCACTTTTCTGTTTAAGCCCATAATTAAGCTGACCAGATCAATATACCGTGCCTTCCATGTTGATATAGAGGATAATGGGCCTACTGAGGAGGAAATTCTTCAGATTGTTGATATTGGCGGAGAAAATGGATCGATTGAAGCAAACGAACGGGAAATGATTCAGAACATCTTCGAATTCAACAATCAACGTGCTGAAGATGTTATGACACACAGAACAGATGTAACCGCAATCTGGTTGCATGAAAACAAAAATGTTATATTGAAGACAATCATGGACACAGGGCTGTCACGTTACCCCGTCTATGATGAAGATATGGATGATATCGTCGGGACACTGAATGCACGTGCTTATCTGCTGAATTTGCAGCGTAAGGAAGAACGCCCCTTAAGAGAACTGCTTCGAGATGCATATTTTGTTCCGGAACATGTACAAGCTGATGTTCTTTTCAGAGACATGCAGAAACGAAAAATTCATATGGCCATTGTTGTGGATGAGTATGGTGGTATGAGCGGGGTTGTGACCATGGAAGATCTTCTCGAGCAAATTGTTGGGAATATCTACGATGAATATGACCCACAGGCAGAAAACGAGATTACACAACTTTCTGAAGGTTTATGGAGAATTACTGGCTCTACCTCGCTCGATGACGTAGAAGAAGCGTTACATGTCTCACTCACTGATGAGAATGAAGAGGAACGGGAATATGATACCCTTGGAGGGCTGATCTTTAATCGTCTAGGAACAATTCCGAGAGATGGAAGCCATCCTGAAATCGATGTCGGACAGGTTCATATTCGGGTGGAAAAACTGAATGAACACCGTGTTGAAGTGGCACTGGTACGAAAAAATGTTCCGGAAGATGAGAGCCTGAAGATGTGATGAACAGCATTTTACGGTGACTCTAGCTCTGATCAGAGAATTTTATATTAAAAACAAACATCATATATTCTGCTATTATGTATCCAATGCTGAGAACTCTGGCTCTCAGCATTTTCTGATTTTCAGGGATCCAGTAAACGACTGCGGAGCGTTACGATTTCCGAAGAAGAAAGCCCCATCTTCTGCAAATACTCGTTGCAGGATGTGTACTTTTGGCCCATGGCGTCAAGAAAGCCTTCCATGTATTCAGGTTGTGGAAGTATGGTATTAAGGTCTGTATCTGGTGATCGTCTGGCCAGTCTGGCAAATCGGTGCATTAAATACCTTCCGGTCTGGCAATAATCCTTAATAATCATATGCTCAGGAACATCACAAAGCTTAAGTAGTATGGCGGCCAGAATTCCTGTCCTGTCTTTACCGGCAGAACAGTGGAACAGTACACCACCTGTGGCGGTAGCCATAGCATACAATGCATTCATCATCCCTGTACTGTGTGCAGCACGCAGATAACCTGGAACAACTTGATCTGATGAAGCTGGAAACAATGCTTTATCAGAAACAGGTGCTTGAATATAGTGTATTCCAGAAATACCCTCAAGACCGGAGCGTACTTCATTTACTGAACATACATCCCGGAGATCAATAACAGTTTGTATTGAATTTTTCTGTAAAAACTGTATGTCGTTCAGTGCAGGAATTCCCGGGCGATCACTCCGGAGGAAGCGCATGGGAACAGTAAACTGCCCAAGCCCATTGGGATAGTTTCCAAGATCGCGAGTGTTTTCAGTACATGTTAACAGACTCACGTACGGTGACAAGGTGTTTCCTCCCTGTAATATAATAACTTACTATACCAGACACACATCTGCATGACAAGCATAGAAGAAGCTTACATTGATTGACTTTCTGGAACAATTCGCGTAATATGCCATTTGTAAAAATTTGCCGCTTTAAGCCGTGGAGGCCTGTATGAAACGGATTATGACTTTTTTCCTTCTGGTGTTATTCCTGATTCTGGCTGGAAGTATTGCCTCAGCAGATGAAACTACGCTGTCAGTATGCCTGTATGGTATGCAATGCATGCCTGATGGAGAGTGGCTTGCTGAGAGCATAGCTGGAAGATTTGCAGTATATCAGAATGGTGAGAATCTGGGTATTCTGATGACTGAAAATCTTGATTCTCAGCGGATGAACCTGGGGGATGGCTCGGAGGTCACGCTGATCCCGATTGGTGATTCGATTGATCCATACTATTTTGTGGAACCAGAGGGGTATTCGCTGGCTATAACGGAAAATATGGATAATACTGCGCACTTACTGGCATATGCGAGGGAAGGTCTTGTAACGATTCTAACGGATGGAGCTCATGAATTGATTCTTACACATAAAGAGGATGGGCATCCAGAGTCCGGTGAATCGTTTACTGTATACACCGATACAGACGGGAAGTTTACCACAGAGAGCCCCGTTCCGAGCGGATTGTATTTGTTGGAATCAAGTGAGAATCCTTTGTTCCAGCAAGAAGTTGAGATTCAGCCGTACCGTGGTAACCCACAGGATATGACGGTTATCGATCTACGCGGAATGAATATAATTGAGAACGCTTCAGAAGATCATGAGGAAGAAAGCACTGTAACAGCAGAAGATGAAAGAATTCATGTAGGGATTCATGTTCCTATGTTGGCAGCTATGCAGCATTCAGACCTGAATGCAAATCTGCAGATAGTATCGGGAAAAGATGAAAACAATGTGCTGTCTTTTCCGTTAAACGAGGACTTTGAGACGGAAGTGTTGGCCAGTGCCGGGGAACTCCAGATTACGCTTGAATTGCCACAGGATGTATATGTGACAGCCTTTCAGGGTAATTCTGTTCAGGACTTCAATCGCGTGTTTACAGCATCAACGGAACTGAATACTGATACAGAAATCACGATTTCGCTTGGATGCTGGTTTTCAGTTTCCGGTGATGTTGCTGTAGATTCTGCTTTTAATGCAGTACTGGAAAATGCGGGTTCTCAGCTGGAAATGATTTTCCGGGAAAAAGCATACATGTTTAACCAGCTGGAAGCAGGCAGTTATCAGTTAACACTATACCTGGCCGGAGATGGATGGAATGGCGAAGGATGGGAGTGTACATATCTGGAAGGAGAAGAGCGCTCCTGCTGTGTTACAGGTTTTGAAATTGATGGTTCTGAGCAAAATGTTGTTCTGCCAGAAATCAGTCAGTCACTTTCTGCGTCAGATGCTGGATCGGAGACAGTTGATCTGACAGCATCTGAAGTCCTGCCAGAAAATGGCATCACAGTGAATCCGGAAAATTCTTCTTCAACAGTGGTACAAGATGAAGAACCGGATAATGAAATGGAGGTTTCTGAAACAGCCTCGGACACAGATCATGATCCCACGCAGGATGCGGATGTATTAGATCATCATGATACGTCTGCATTAATCAGTGATAATTCTGCAGAGGAGTCTCAGAATACCGAAGAGGAAGAGATATTTGCTGTACAGGAAGGCGCATCTTTTCTGATGCTTACGGATCCGGAGACGACAGTGAATCAGGAAACTGATGCCGAAACAGGTGATGCACATGCTGAATCGGATGCGGCTGTTGATTCAGAAAGTCTTCTGAACCCGGAAGAGTCACAGGACTCGGAGATGCCAGTGAATCAGGAAACTGATGCCGGAACCGGTGATGTACATGTTGAATCGGATGTGGCAGTTGATTCAGAAAGCCTTCTGAGTCCGGACCGCGAGATGAGTTATATTCCACTACGAGTTCTGCCATATAATGAAGTGCATGGAACAGCTGCATTGACAGTGAAGGTCTTTTCAGATACAAACCATAACGGTGAACGTGGGAAATATGAAATGCCACTTTCAGGTGCCGTTATCGATCTGATTTTTACCACAGAGACAGAAGATACTGTGATTGCATCTCAAACAACAGGAGAAGACGGACAGGTACAGTTCCATGATCTTCCGGAAGGAGATTATATTGTTCGTTCACAGCTTCCGTCATATTACGGATACGGCGAAAAAGGGAAAAAGGCATTTGATGTGGATTCCAGTGGTATGAAGCGTCAAAGTGCTCAGAATCAGGAGAGTGATAAATTCCATTTAGCGGCTGATGCAAATGCTGAATTTGGAATTGGTGCAACACCGGCTGCAGGTATTTCCGGCCAGGCGTGGGTAGATGAAAATGCTGATGGAATCCGTCAGGAAGACGAACCAGGACAACCGGGGATACTGGTTGAGATGATTGGACTGAAAAATGGTCTGGTTTATCAGGTGGTTACAGGTGACGATGGATTCTACAACTTTACACAACTACGTTTGGGCAACTACAAGCTTCGTGTTACTCTGCCAAGTGGAATGATGTTTACAAAGTATTCCAAAACAGGTGGCGTAAACCGATCGATTTTTACGGACGAGGGAAAAACTGTTGCAGCAAAACAGTATGACATGAATAAGGCACATGCGGAGGATGAACAGAACATTGGCGTATATGGTGAAGCTGGAATAGCCGGTAAAGCTTTTCTGGATGCAAACGACTCTGGCATATGGGATGAGGGTGATCTCCCGTTGCCAGGCGTAAAGATCATCGTATATCGTCAGAGTACCAATGTTGAGCTGGCGACAGTGGTTTCAGATTCCGAAGGAAATTACATGATCCCTGCGCTGCGGCCCGCAGCTTATCGTATCCGTGCCATTCTTCCGGAAGGCGACATATTCTTTACACGTGTTGTAAACGAAACAGGTGGAAATCGTTTCAAGAGGCAAGTGGGACGGCGAGAAAGCTCATTAGAGAATGTCATGTTAAGCCTTGATGAAGTCCGCCAGATTTCCATCGGGGCAGTCCAGCCAACCACGATTTCCGGTGTTGTCTACATGGACCATAATTTTAATGGAATCATGGAGAATGGTGAAGAAGGTGTTGCAGGAATTACAGTCTCGCTTCTTGATCAGAATGGCGATGCCACCGATGCTGTCAGGACAGGGAAAGATGGAAAGTATGCTTTTGAGGAAGTCGTGCCTGGAACGCACTATCTCAGTATGCAGGCAATAGATGGCTATGCATTCACACGGCTTGCTTCTGACAACTGTATGGTCAGCAGGGGAGACGGGTATGGATCCACTGAAGCGTTTACTGTATCTATGAATACACCTGTTACAGGGATGAACGCAGGCCTGGTTCGTCCAGGCAAAGTAACGGGTACGGTTTTCGCTGATCTCAATGACAATGGATCAATGGACGAAGGTGAGAACGGCTTAGTCGGTGCTCATATCCAGCTGACTGCAGAGGATGGGTATGCATACGATGTTAGCATCACCGGCAGCTCTCAGTTTGTCATGGATGCAGTATTGCCTGGAGTTTACAAGGCAACAGTGGCTATTCCTGAAGGCGCATTGTTTACGCAGACAAGTGACTGGACGATCCAGGGAAATATTGCCATCAGCGCACCTTTTGAATTCCATAGTGGAGATGAACGTGTTCTTTCTGCTCTTGGTGGAATCACGTTGGGTTCGATCTCGGGATTGGTATTTGAGAATCCCGAGGCGGACGGGGTATGGCAAACCAATAGTTCGGCTATGGAAGGGACTACCATCCGACTTGTTCCTGACGGCGCAAAAGGGGAAACTCTTGAAATCAGGACAGATGCATCGGGTGAATTCCGTTTTGATAATCTGCGCCCTGGGACGTATCAGCTGACACTTCAGATGCCAGACGGTTATGTGTTATCAAGATTAAGTGAAGCAACGCTCCCCTTGAAAAACTGTGAATCAGAACAGACTGTATCGCTGACGGTGCCCATGGGGTCAAGTTGGGAAGAACAGCACCTTGGAGCTGTAATCCCTGGTTCTTTGGAGGGCTTTATCTGGCTGGATGCCAATCAAAGCGGTAGTTATGAAGAAGAGGAAGATATTAAAGCCGTAGGGGAAGAAATCCATGTTATCAGCATGGATGATGACTATGAACTGCTTACATTGGTGACAGACAGCAATGGTATGTTTTCAACCGATGGAATGATCCCAGGAAAGTATAGGCTCGAGTACCATCTTGACAGCACAACAATGACCAGCGGTTATGCAAGCGATTTTTCTGAAGAAGATGGAAAGCTGATCATGCAGCCGGTTCAGATTCAATCAAATGAAATCACAGACAATCTTGAACTGGGGCTGATACGCTTAACCAGTATTAGCGGTAATGTGTGGCTGGATCAGCAGGGAACGATTGTACCGCTAAACGGCGCTTCCGTAACACTGACTGATATAGCTTCCGGTTTGAGAGTTGAGGAT
>ONWQ01000171.1 GCA_900321565.1 uncultured Eubacteriales bacterium | reverse complement strand
TTTGAGAGCCTATACGGACGGGAGTGATCTCATGAAAAAGGTTTTTGCAGTCATTCTTATACTGCTGGCGTTATTCGCCCTGCATGCACGGGCGGAGGAGACAACGACCATTCAGTGGCATGGATACACACTGACACCGATGCATTATGAGACGCTGTACAACCAGCAGTACCTGGTTCGCGTGGCATGTGACGGCGTGCCCCTGGGGCTTCTGGGTGAGCACATGCAGGAGTTTGAACTGGTCTATCCGGACGGAACCACGGCCTATACGCCCAAACGCATCAGGGTGCTCGACAACAGCCTGAATGCCCGTTCCGGAGCGGGCACGACGGATTTCTTCGATGTTATTTTCCGATACGAAACGGAAGATAAAGCATGGTTTGACGAAATGACACTGCGCGCTGAGCCGGATGGCCCCTGCTGTGCGCTGATGAAGGGAAGCGGGCACCCGGAGCGCTGCGTTTTCACCACGCCTGCAGGCGCCTATGTAGTCACCTTTTACAGCGGTGATGACAGGGCCAGGCTGGGAGAACTGCTGGCGGATGCCTTCAACGGGCAGGATGTCACGCTGTACCTGACCGGGTACACGCAAAGCGGCGAAAGTGACAGTAAGAATACCATCCGGTTTCTGGATCAGTTTGAGTTCCGGAGCCTGAATCTTTATACATCCCTGGATGTCAGTGGCTGGAGGCAATCCGATTGCCTGACAGCGCTGGGGATTGCGCGTGCGGAATATCTGCCGGAATGCCCGAATGTAAAGCGGCTGGCATTCACACTGAACCGTTATGGCAATACGCGGCTTCCGGATTTTGAGAAGCTGCCTGCACTGGAGGAAATCGACCTGCTGCTGAAGGCGGAGTGGGACAGGGATCAGGCGGACCTTCTCACTGAAAACAGCCGTCCGGTCAGAACATGCGCATCCCTGAGAACGCTGAACATCACCGCTGAGCGTGGCAGCATTCTGAGCACTGACCCGGACCTGCGCATCTGGCTGGCTGCAGAACGCGCAGTCGCGCCTGAACTCCTCGTCAATGGTGTGCCGGCAGGAGAGCTGGATCCGGGCGAGGACATGGATGCAGCCACACTCTCTGCGATCGCTGCAGTGGAGAACGATGCACAGCTGCTTGAAGTGTACCGCGGCACAGCGGCGCAGGAACCGACGGGCGGTAAAGCGGAAGGCAAAGTCATCGCGCTGGTGATCAGCAGGGCAGGGAACATAGAAGCGGTGAGTACCGACTTTGATTGTGCCGACACGTTCGGTTCTCTGCCCGAAGACAGGCTTGCCGCAACCCCGGATGAGGCGGAAACACTGGTCATTGTGTACCCTGATCTTGCGGTGGCAGGTTCCTATGGCGGTATATTCAATGCCTACAGCTGTACGACGGTGATCGCTGCTGTGGATCTGGATACGGGTACGCTGCTTCATCGGGAGCGTGTTGTCACCCGCCAGCCGCCTGCAGAGCTCAGGCTGGGCAGCGGAGAGAACACCGGGACATACGAGGTCCGGATGGGCCTGGAAGCCCTGAAGGAATGGCTGAACTGACAGTGGCTCTGTGACAGAAGATGGGGCTGGAATGCAGGATCACGAGCAGGAGGCATTGCCATGGCATTTTATGAGCGGGAGTTCATTGAGATCAGTCGCAGCAATGCAAGGATGGAGATTGTCGGCCTGATGAAATGTACGGTGGAGCAGGAGGATGTGCGGAAGTACATCCTTGCACGCATGGCCAAAGAAAAACGGGCCATGTTCATCGGCGGCCTGCTGGCCGTTCTCCTGTGGGTACTGGCGGCGATCCCGGTGGTGGGTGAATTGTTCCTGACCAGCTCTCCGGACCCGCACCTCGGCGGTGGCACACTCGTGCTGACGGTCGTCTTTGCACTCTTCGCAATCGTCGCTACCGTTGTCTTTCTGTGCAGCCTGCCTGCGTCGAAGCGGATCATCGCCTCGGCGGATCCGGATGCCCCGGACCAGCTGCAGGCTGCGGCCCCGGACGCTGTCGTGTGGAAGCAGAACAGGCAGTGGGAACTGTGCCATGCCCATGACCTGGTGCCGCTGGAGAGTGCCCTGCAGGGGCATCCGGTATTCCTGGGTTCCCAGCGCCCGACGGACGCCACCGCGCGTGCCCTGCGCCAGAACGAGGAGAAAAAGCTCGTGGAATATGCCGCGGCACTGACGGAGAGCAGAGACAGGGCGACAGTGCCGGGCCCGGATTTACTGCTGATCTATCTTGACATCGACAGACTGGACAGCAGCGTGTACGGTTTTGCGGCAGGTCAGGCATTGGCCAGAGTGCTGTCTGCAGAGGATATGGAAGGTGTGGCGATTTCCAGCGGTGACTCTGCCGCCACACTGGCCGGCTCCGCCAACGAGTATGTCATTGGCCTGTCAGGCGACGCTTCCAGGCTGGATCGTATCGAAGCCATGCTGTGCTCTGACACGGCTCTGGAAAAGATTCTCTCTCATGCAGGCATCTGCCGCGGCGGCAGCGGGGAGCCCCTGGTGGCAGACGGTGTGGTGCGAAACGGGGAGCTGATCCATCCGGCCGGGCAGAGTACCAGCTTCTGCGCTGCAGGGCTCAAAGAGGTCTGGAAAAAGAGTACACGGTAGCAGCCCCCGGGTCTTGCAGACTGATTCTCTCAATATCATAAGGAGGTACAGTATGGGTCTATTCGGTTTTGGCAAAAAGAAAGATCCGCAGACCATCGATCTTAAGACAGTGCTGTCTGCGGAGGAAATCGCGCTGCTGATTGACGAACTGAACACCACGGCGACACGGTCTCCGGGAGAAACAGGCGCGATCATACGTGCAACGGCGGAAACGATCCGGGAAGGAGACACCATTCCTCTGAAGCAGGGGCTCGACCTTTGCATCAGTGCACTCAACATGAATGAGGCATTCCATGAAGCCGGGCAGGGGAACCGTGAGCTTCTAAAGAAGCTGGAGACCATCCGGAAACAGAAGTGAGCCCGGAAAAACAGTGAAATGAACCATCTGGAATGACGGCTTTTCTGCCTGTGGGTTCGGAACAGAAAGCAGGTTCGGCTTTCCTGTGAACCTGTATACACATGTGCGCATAATCCGTGAAAGCTGAAGCAGAATGGGAAGGCATTTGCATCGAAAAAGGAGCGGAACGAACTTGAAAAGATACTTGTTGCCCGTTATGCTGATCGTGGCGGTCTGTCTTCTGGCCGGCTGCAGCGGCCCCACAGAATCCAGGCCTGATGAATTTGTGATCGTGGACGGCGTCGTTACAGGTTATACCGGGAAAGCCTCGGAAATCGTGATTCCCGATGGTGTGACGGCCATTGGCAAAGAAGTATTTAAAGGTACCAGGATCAACAGCGTGGTGATTCCGGACAGCTGTACACAAATCATGGGACAGGCGTTTCTGGACTGCAAAAAGCTGACCCGTGTGGTGCTGCCGGATAACGGAATCAGCCTGGGACCGCAGTGCTTTT
>ONWQ01000401.1 GCA_900321565.1 uncultured Eubacteriales bacterium | reverse complement strand
GACCGGTGTACCGATCCGTACCCTGTAATTGCCCGGATTATTGACCATGCCGCCTACGGTTGTGATCCGGTCTATCAACGGCCTGCCCTCACGCACAGCCTGCTCGATAGCCACAACGGTACCCACATTAAGCACAACACAGCCAACATCCAGGGGGAGGCCGCCACTGGGAATTGCACGTTTGGTAAGAGCATACACAAGCTGTTTCTCACCGCCCTGCGGATAACGCACAGGCAGTTCACAGACTCTGATACCATCCGTACCGTGACATGCCTGTTCCAGAGCAACCACAGCATCATGCTTATTGGCTTCTACACCGATCATAGCCTCGCGGATATTCAGTGCATTCATGACAATATGGATACCGTCCACAATCAGGCCTGGCTTTTCAAGCATCAACCGATGGTCTGCTGTCAGGAAAGGTTCACATTCGGCACCGTTTATGATCAGCTTTTCAATCGTCTTTCCCTGACCAGGTGTCAGTTTGACAGATGTAGGGAACGTAGCGCCGCCCATGCCGACAATTCCGGCTCCCCGAATAATATCCTGCAGTTCTTTGGCATTCAGTGTTTCCGGATGTTCTGCCGGTTGCAGCGGAACCCATTCATCCTGAAAATCATTGTCAATGACGATTGCCGTCACAACAACACCGCTTGCCAGTGTGCACGGACGAATTTCATCCACAATGCCGGATACAGATGAGTGTACCGGTGCTGAAACAAAGCCGCCAGCTTCCGCAATCATCTGCCCCACAAGCACCCGGTCACCTTTCTTGACACAAACCTTTGCAGGTGCACCGATATGCTGTGACACCGGTATGGATACACGCGCAGGTGCCGGCATGTCCATGATTGCATTACCGCTGTTCACGGCCTTACCATTCATGCCTTCCTTGGGATGAATCCCACCAGGAAAAAGATGCGAACGAAACACGCAGAGAGCTCCCCCTTCCAGCCGGAATCCTCAGAATTCCGGTCTCCATATGCAGAATTCGAGTTGACGCAGAAATAGTATACCATAGAACACGAAAGAACCATAGCATTCTTGGTCAACTTTTTCCGTTTTTTTCCCTCACTGCAGACTGTCAGCCGTCTGCTTCTGCCGATAATTCCTTGCTGTATCAAGCATATGCCTTGCATGTGCCTTGGCGCTGTCCCCTTCCCCGTCTGCACCGCCCAGCATTCGGGCAACTTCCGATACACGTTCCTCCATGGACAACATATGTACAGCTGTCACCGTTCGCCCGTCGGCCTCATGCTTTTCTACCAGGAACTCATGGTCTGCCATCGCGGCAATCTGTGGCAGATGCGTAACACACAGTACCTGATGCGTTGCCGCAATCCGGCTCATCTTTTCAGCGACAGTCTGAGCCATACGCCCGGAGATTCCTGTGTCGATCTCATCAAAAACCATGCAGTCCACTCCACCATGTTCAGCTTCCAGGGATTTCAGGGCCAGCATGATCCGGCTCAGTTCGCCGCCCGATGCAATTCTGGACAGCGGTTTCAGCGGTTCACCCGGATTGGCCGACATCATGAAGCTGACAACATCGTCACCTTCAGGCTGTGGAAGCTGTTTTCGCTTCGGCGGATCAAAGCATACCTTGAAACTGGTTTTTGCCATGCCAAGGTCTGACAGTTCGCGCATAATACTATGCTCAAATTCAGCAGCCAGCTGCTTCCTGTTTTCACTCAGTGCAAGTGCATTCTTGCGGTATTCAGTCAGGAGCTTTCGATGCTCTTTCTGAACTTCTGTCAGTTCCTCCTCCAGTGCCAGAAAATGATCATACTCATCCTGAAGCCCGTTCATGCGCTCAAGCACAGCCTGGACCGTTGGACCGTACTTTTTCTCCATGCGCCGGATCAGTTCAAGCCGTGTTTCAACCTTTTCCTGTCTCTGCGGATCAAACTCTCCGGTCTCCATCAGGGAAGCCAGCTCATACCCGGCTTCTTCCAGTTCATAGTATGCACTTTCCACAGTGCCTGATAACTGCGCATAGTGCGGATCAATTCCGGAGATTCCTTTCAGCAGGTCCCTGGCCTGTTTCAGGCGCGTAAGTATGCTTTCCTCTTCACCTGCTGATATCAGGCCGTATGCACCACGGATCGCACTTACAATCTTCCCTGACTGTCTCAGCTTTTCCAGCTCTTTCTGAAGTTTTTCCTCCTCGCCCGGAATCAGTTTTGCCTTGCGCAGTTCCTCAAGGTCTTTCCTGATTTCCTCCATACGGTAGGTCTTGCGCTCGTTCTCACGCGCAAGCCGGCTGTAGCGGTGATGGCAGTCCAGGAATCTTTCGCAGGATACACGTGTTGCCTGAAGAAGCTCCGCATGCACTCCATCGCCAAACTCGTCAAGGAACTGAAGATGGTACGCAGAGTCCATCAGAAAACGTGCTTCATGCTGTCCATGCACATCCATCAGAAGCGCGGAAAAGTCCCGTAACATGGAAAGCGATACCGGCGTTCCCTGAATCCGGCACAGATTTCGTCCATGGGTTGTTATCTCCCTGTAGAGCGTAACCGGATCATCCGCTTCCATGTCATTCCTGGAAAGCCATTCTCTGGCAGCTGTGTTTCCATGCAGAGTGAATGCAGCTTCCACACTTGCCCGTTCCGTTCCGCTCCGGATCAGATCACGGTCGCTTCTCCCACCAAGAACAAGGTTCACTGCATCCACAATAATGGATTTGCCCGCGCCAGTTTCTCCCGATAATACATGCATACCGGATTCAAAGTCCATCTGCAGGGTTTCAATCAGTGCAAGATTGCGTATATACAGTGATGTGATCATTTGTGAGTTTCGACTCCTAGCTCATCAATCCTGTGATTTTCTCAGCTACATTCCCGGCGTCCTGAGTATGCCGGGTCACAATCATAATGGTATTATCCCCCGCCAGTGTGCCGACAATTTCAGGCCACATCAGGCCATCGATTGCCTCACCCACAGCACTGGCAGACCCGGAAAATGTTTTCACAACCACAATATTCTCGGCCTGCTGCACCGACAGGATCGATTCCGAAAAAATCCTCAGAAGCCGCTTCGGGACCAGGTCATCCCCGACATTCTGTGCCTGTGCATAGATATACTTGCCCAAAGGTGTAGTCACCTTCATCAGGCGCATTTCCTTGATGTCCCGGCTGACTGTTGCCTGGGTTACCTGAAACCCGAGGTTCTCCAGTTCTTTCACCAGCTGTGACTGTTTTTCAATGGGCTTGACCTGAATGATATCAAGAATTGCCTTTTGACGATCCTGCTTTGCGGTAACCGGTTCCTGCAAGTTTTCTTTCATGCTCATCCCTCGCTCCATCGAATCAGTTTTTTCTCAACAGCATCAAAGAAAGACAGCGGTTCAAAATGCAGAAGCCGAACCGGTTTCTTTCCGCTGGTAATCTCCAGACGTTCCCCTGCACTGAGCATACAGCGTGAGCGTCCGTCCACCTGCAGTGTCAGACACATTTCCGGATCATCGAACAGTTCAATGACAACCCTGCTTTCCGATGGCATGACAATCGGACGGTACTGCAGTGCATGCGGACAGATTGCAGAAAAAACCATGCATCGCACCGCCGGCATGACCAGCGGGCCTCCGGCTGACAGCGCATACCCTGTCGAACCGGTTGCGCTTGCCAGGATCACACCATCTGCCATGCTGGTGCATGCCAGCTGTCCGTCTATGAACAGACGTGTCTGGCACATGCGCGGGCTGTTCATCCGCAGAATAGCACAGTCATTGAGTCCATACCAGGTCTGCTCTCCGTCATGGACTTCCAGAAGTGTCCGTTCTTCTCCTGACAATGCATCCTGGAGCAGCATTCCCAGTGCCTGTTCCATTTCCGTTGCTTCACAGCCGGTTAGAAAACCTTTCTGTCCGAGATTGACTCCCAGGATCGGAGCCCCATAGCGCAATGCGTATGGCACACACCGGAGCATGGTTCCATCACCGCCCAGAGAAATCAGGGCATCTACACCTGTTTCCGGAAATCTCTGTGCACCCTCAATGCTCTGTTCAAAAGCATCCTCCACGGCGACAGCACAGTCATGCTCCTGAAGATACCGGGCAGCACGGGCTGCGGCTTTCATGGCATTTTCCCGTCCACCGGGGAATATCAATCCATATCTGCGCATTCTCTGCTCCTTTTCTTCCGGATCACAGGTTTGCACGTATTCTGCTTACCCGATGTCACGCCTGATGTTTCAGTGTTTCATGGGCCTGCCGGACCACACGCCCAATCTGGGTTATATCCGGTGCAGTCGGTGTGCCGGAGCCACGAATAATCTTCGCAAGAAACTCAATGTTCCCTTTCGGTCCGGTAATCGGGGAATAATCCAGATCAGTCACCGTCAGACCTGACATGGTGCAGAATTCCATCAGATTCCCAAGCACTTCTTCATGCACACGTGGATCCCGCACAACCCCGTTCTTTCCGATTTTCCCTCTTCCGGCTTCAAATTGCGGCTTTACAAGCGTTACAATGGTTCCGGTGTCTCCCATCACGGAAAACAGGACCGGAATCAGTAACTGAATAGATATAAAGGACACATCCATTACTGCTATCTCAGGTACGGACTCAAACATATCCCGGCGAAGCGTCCGCGCATTGGTCCGTTCCCACAGCGTAACACGTGGATCACTTCTCAGTTTCCAGTCAAACTGTCCATACCCGACATCAATGGCGTACACATGCCGGGCACCGTTCTGAAGACAGACATCTGTGAAGCCACCTGTGGCGCAGCCCACATCCATACAGACTTTGTCCTGCACAGAAACCCCGAATGCTGAAATTGCCTTTTCCAGCTTCAGGCCACCACGCCCCACATAGGGAATGGCCGGAGCACGGACTGTCAGTTCGTCCTCCGGACCAATCAGTTCTGATGCCTTGTTGATCCGTACTTCCCTGGTATACACCTGACCTGCCATAATGGCACTCTGCGCCTTTTCCCTGCTTGCACACAGGCCCCGCTGAACCAGCGCGATATCCGCACGAATTTTATCTGTCATGTATGCCCGCCCTTCCGTCGGTTCCGTTTCTGCAGGGCTACTGCAATCCTGCCTGTCATCTGTTCGGGTGTCAGCCCCAGGTACTTCAGGAGCTGATTCCGGGATCCATGCTGTACAAACCGGTCCTGGATTCCAAAGCAGAGCATGGGTGCCGGCAGATGTTCCCTCGTGCAGAATGCACTGACATAGCTTCCGAAACCACCTGTGAGCATATGCTCTTCCATGGTCACAACCGGTTTCAGCGCATTCTCCAGCAGCATATCTTCATCCAGAGGTTTCACCGTGGAACAGTTTACAACCTCTGCTTCAAACCCTAAAGCCCGAAGCCGTTTCGCAACATCCAGCGCAGCAGTTACCATGGAACCAACCGCCAGAATCGTCACATCCCCGCCCTGAGTCAGCCGTTCCCATTTGCCTGGCCGGAACCCATGATACGGACAGGATCCGGACATGTCGATTCCCTGCCTGCCATACCGGATACATACAGGACCATCTGCATTCGCCGTCCATTGCATCATGGCCTTCAGTTCCTGCAGATCCCGTGGCGCAAGAACTGTCATATTGGGCATCGGCAGTACTTCTGCAAAGTCAAAGATTCCATGATGTGTTTCACCATCATGACCGGAAAGCCCTGCACGATCCAGCAGAAAGATCACCGGAAGCTCCTGCATGCATACATCATGAATCGTCTGGTCATATGCGCGCTGGAAAAAAGAGGCATAAACGGCAAAATACGGACGCATGCCGGCAGATGCCAGCCCGGCAGCCATGGTCGTTGCATGTTCTTCAGCAATTCCGACATCCAGTGTCCGCCCAGGCAATGCTTCCTCCAGCCGGTTCAGGCAGGTTCCGAGCAGCATGGCTGCTGTAATTCCCACAATACGAGGATCATTTCTGGCCATTTCCGTCAGTGTGTCCGCCATCACTTCCCCGAAACCGGGACACGTATCCAGACTTTTCGAGTCTCCGGTCTCAACATAAAAAGGCGGTACACCATGAAACTTTTCGGGCTGCTGCTCTGCTTTGTCATACCCGTAACCCTTCCGGGTCAGTACATGAATAATACAGGGGCCGTCAAAATCAGCAGCAAGACGCAATGTATGTTCCATTCTCCGAATATCATGACCATCGATCGGGCCAAAATACTGGAACCCCAGTGAAGTAAAGAAGCCTTCATCCACAAACAGCGATTTGATAAAGCCCTTGGAAAGATGAACAAAGCGATATACTTTCTGTCCGATACCGGGCACACGCCGGAGGCCGGATTTGACACGTTCCTTGGTGGAAGACCAGCCATGGGACAGCCGGAGATCCGTCATATGCCGTGCAAGTGCTCCCACATTCCTGTTAATGGACATCTCGTTATCGTTAAGAATCACTGTCAGACGGGTCTTGGATGAGCCCGCATCATTAAGCGCTTCATAACACATGCCACCCGTCAGTGCACCATCTCCGACCACGGCTATGGTCTGGTAATCCTGTTTCAGGTAATCCCTGGCCCTTGCCATACCCAGGACCGCAGAGATTGCGGTCGAAGCATGTCCGGTTTCGAAAACGTCATATTCACTCTCACTGCGTTTGGGAAAGCCGGCGATACCGCCGAACGTCCTCAGGGACTGGAATGTGTGATTCCGCCCTGTAATCAGCTTGTGAACATAACTCTGATGCCCGACGTCAAAAACAATCTTGTCCTTCGGCATGTCATAGACACGGTGCAGCGCCAATGTCAGTTCAACCACACCCAGATTAGACGCCAGATGTCCTCCCCGCTGAGAAACCGTCTGGATCAGCTCCTGCCGGATCTCTCCTGCAAGCACATCCAGTTCCTCATAGGATAAATCCTTGATATCCTTCGGAGAACTCAGTTCTGAAAGATGCATCCCTATCTCCTTATAGTGCTTTCAATGCCTGCAAGCCAGGTGTCTACCGACAGCCCTTGAGCAGCACATTCGTCCATTCAGATGACGCTTTATCCCCATTTCGTGCCTTTGGCACCTTTTGCACCTTTGGTCCCCAGCTGTACACTACCCAGGATATCCGATGTAAAAGCATAGTTATTGGCATTCTTATCCTCAAAAGCACGCCTTGCTTCCTCTACCAGCCTGTCAATCATGGCCGAATAGCGAAGACCACTGGCTTCCCAGAGATAGAACGCCATAGAGCCCGGGATTGTATTGATTTCCGTAATGTAGATATTCTCTGATGCCCTGTCAAACATGTAATCGACACGGACAACCCCTTTACAGTCCAGAAGCGTAAAAATCCGTCTGGACAGGGTCTGAATTCTTTCAGTCAGACTGTCCTCAATCGGTGCCGGAAGCAGACGGTGCAGGCTGGCCATTCCCTTACTGCCACTCCCATTGAGATACTTTTCGAAAAAGCTCAGCATTTCTTCACCGCTGCCGACCACCGGCATTTCAATCGCTGAAGCATCAACATGATCATCATACCCGAGCACCGAGCAATTCAGTTCCAGGGGTTTGTCCAGACCCTGCTCCACCAGAACACGGCGATCATACTCAAATGCCAGATCCATGGCCGAAAGCAATGTATTCCGGTCATCAGCACGGCTGACCCCGATAGATGAGCCAAGATTAGCCGGCTTTACAAAAACCGGATACGGAACCGCTGACTCGATCTCAGAAATCATCAGTTCCTTTTCCTGATTCCACTGTCTTCTTGACACGCCAATACCCGGAAGGACAGGCAGCCCGGCGCCTCTGAAGCATTGTTTCATCAGAATCTTGTCCATGCCAATGGCGCTGCCGACAACACCGGTTGAAGCGTACGGTATCCGCATCAGCTCAAGCATGCCCTGAAGTGTACCATCTTCACCATTCAGTCCGTGCATGACCGGAATAACCACTTCCAGGCGTGCTGCAACCACCTGCTCCATTCGATGCAGAAAGCCCTTGCCCGGTCGCATGGCAAGAAGGGCCCCGCTGCCGCTGGTCACGTCCGGAATCACACGCTCAATGCCTGCGCTCTCACCCGGAAAATGCTGAAAGGTACGAATATCCCGAAGCTTCGGGCCTGTATACCATACACCGTATTCATCAATATATACCGGTATAACATCGTACCGTTCCGAATCCACATGATTCATCATCTGAATTGCACTGATAATCGATACTTCCCGTTCACAGGACCGGCTTCCGAAAATTACACCCAGTTGTGTTTTAGCCATTTCCTACTCTCCTTCAACCCTTTTCCGGTTCAGTTTTCTGAATAGTTATCCGGAAGATCATTCTCAAAAAGAACAGTATCCCCTTTCTGCACGTGCATCTTCAGATACTGTGTTGCCTCATCCAGACTCTTTACAGAAACAATCTTCTGTGGATCAAATCCCTTGCTGAGCAGTCCTTCACGAATCGGTGATGTATGTTTTGGTCCGACAAGAATCGCAAGGTCTGCACAGTCTGCCATGTGTTCACCAAAGGTGCGGTTGAATGCATCTTCGTCATCCCCAAGTTCCACCATGCCCGGTGTAACGATCAGTCTGCGCCCCGGGAATGCCCTGAGTACGTCCAGGGCAGCACGGCTGCCAGATGGGTTACTGTTGAAAGCATCGTCAATCATGGTCACGCCGCCCGGCATGGAGCGAAGCTGCAGCCTGTGTTCGATGCCCGTGACTTTTCCAATACTGCGTCCTATCTCTCTCAGGCTCATTCCCAGGTAAAGACAGACAGAAGCAGCCAGTACAATGTTCCGGATATTGTGCTCACCCAAAAGGACTGTATGACAGGCAACGCGTTCATTCTTTGTGCACAGCATAAAGTCGGAACCCTGAGCAGACACCTGGATATCTTCCGCCCATACATCCGCGCCCGGATTCCCGACTGCCGCAAGCATCTTCGGCTTTTCTGTTTTATCATACAGTTCACGACAGATACCGGCATCATCAGAAAAAAATGCACAGCCGTTGTCCGGAAGTGACTCAATCAGCTCATACTTGGTATCCCGGACCCGTTCAATGGTCCTGAATGTATCCAGGTGCTGCGGTCCGACACTGGTCAGAACACCCAGGCTCGGGTGAACAAGCCTGCAGAGCTCCCGGATATCTCCTACATGTCTGGCTCCCATTTCTGCAAGAAAAACCTGATCAGACGGTCGCAGGCTTGTGCGGATCACTTTCGTTACACCCATAGGCGTATTAAAACTTGATGGTGTGGCCAGCGTCTGAAAACGTTCCGAAAGCAGAGTCCGTAATATGAACTTGACACTTGTTTTCCCATAACTGCCCGTAATTCCGATGCAGATCAGGTCCGGACGCTGCCTGAGTATTCGCTGTGCATCCCGGAAATACAGAGTCTGGATGCCCTTTTCCATAGGCATGCTGCACACTCCCGCCAGTCCGGTTGTGACCGGAAGCAAAACGGGAAATACCGCAAGCGGAAGTGAACAGACAAACCGTTGCATTGTAGTCTGCGCTCCATACGGCCGGAAGACAAACAACAGCAGAAAACCAAGAAGCAGATCGACCAGCCATGCGCACCCCAGCAGGCGCTTGACACGCGCAGTCACCACAAACTTCTTCTTGGCCTTTCTTTCTGCCTGTTTACGGTAGGTATACAGTCCGTACAGCACAAGTGCTACCGCTAATGGAATCATGACCCAGCCTTTGTCCGGCCAGCATGTACATATGACAAGCGGCACGACCTGCACGACAGCATAGAAAATCCCCGGAGTCCATGCCCGCACAGGATTTCTGCGAACAGTCCGGATATACCCTGGAATCTGATAGCTTTCCAGCTGATAATCATGAAAAAGGGTTCGGCTACACAGCACGCACCCTGTCATCATGCTCAGAATCCATAAGCACCAACTCATCATACATTCATCTCCAGCAAGAAATGCCGCACCACAGCATTGAATCTCGGCAGCTGTTCAAGATAGGCAAAGTGTGTGCCACCTTCAAATACCGCAAGCCCGGCATCCGGGATTTCCTTTTCCATTTTCTGCCCCATCCACAGCGGTGTCTCGGTGTCCTGATCCCCAAATACAAGCAGTACAGGGCACTCAATGCTGGACAGCATGGGCTGCAGATCCTGATTGACCACCTTCACGAATGTTTTACGCATTTCCTCACCCAGCGCATTATAATCCGCTGAGCCATATTTCTGACGAAACCGTGCCTCCAGCTGATCCGGAATTCCACCGAACAGATGAGTCTTCCGCATCAGACTGATCGCTTTCTTGGCTTCCTGAAAGCGCTCTGCGCGTTTTCTTCCTTCCTCGGTCTGTGGTTTTCTGAGGCCTGCAGCTCCTGTCAGCACCATGCGCTCTATCCGATTTCCGGCATGTGCCGCCATGCAGATTGCGACGCGTGCGCCAAAAGAATGTGCAATGACTGAGCACGGGAAAAAGTGTTCATGCTCCAAAAGCTCCTCGACTGCCTTCGTATAAGCCGGCACATCCCAAGGTTCCGGTGGCTGATCGCTCTGCCCGAAGCCAGGGAAATCCAGTGTCATCGTCTGCATGGAATCCTGCAGGGCACCAGCCACCGGCGTCATCATTGCCTCCGTGCATCCCCAGCCATGCAACAGCAGCACTTTTTTGTCCCGCTGCTCTGAGCATGTGTAATGGATTCTGCATCCATTCGCCGTCCATTCCATTAGGATACCTCACTTTTTTCCGGTCTGTCCTTCAGTCGTCCAGAATCCAGATATACCGACACTTGCGCGCTGAAAGATCAAAACGTTCCTGGTATTGCGGTGGCACATCCACAGTACACTCAAGAACACATCCGAGGCGTTCGCAGGTGCGTCTGGATGCACGATTATCCGGATCATTGGTAATCACCACGCTGTGTTTACCGCTCTGCCGGATTGCACCATTCAGCAGACGGCAGGCCTTTTCAGCATAATGATGACCCTGATACCGCGGCTCAATATGGTAACCGATATGCCCATAATAATACAGTGCAACGCTTTCACCATCCCGGAGACTGATCCGTCCTATCTCCCGATGCTTGCCATGAAGCGTAATACACCAGTCACGTACACGGCCAAAGCGCAGTTCTGCATCCGGTTCGCCCAGCTCGATCGGAATCAGATCAATGACTCCGTCCGTCATTTCAGCATGTCGCCAGAAAACTCCAAACATCAGTTGTACAGCTCCACTTTTACCTTCGGGAGGAGCGCCCTGTAATCCTCATAGCGTACCAGTCCGGTTCCGGGTGTCATAACACTTGCAGCACCGCAAGCCGTCCCGTGACACAGGGCTTCGAGTTCATCACCATGGTGAAGATATCCATACAGAAAACCGGATACCATGGCATCTCCGGCTCCCACCGTCGAGCACACGGGTACAGACAATGCCTCTGCATGATATACCTTTTGCGGAAGAATCAGCCATGCCCCCTGTGCTCCCATTGAAACCAGTACCCCGTGCACCCCCGCATCCAGCATCAGTCTTGCTGCCCGGATCATGGTTCCCGTATCACGGACCGGCATGCCATACCACTCCTCAAGCTCAGCAAGATTGGGCTTGACATAGGCAGGAGCACCACTGACGCCCTCACGGAGGACATCACCGGATGCATCCAGAAAGACAGGAACCCGGAACTGTGTCATGAGCAGACGATAGACGTCTTTACGGCATCCTACAGGAATGGAGCCTGTCAGGACCATGAACCGGATCTGCTGCATATCTTCCTGCATCCGCTCAAGCAGTGCACTGATCGCATTTTCATTGATTTCCGGACCGGCTTCATTGACTTCTGTTACCGCATGATCCTGTAATGAAACAATCTTCGTATTGGTTCTGACACGGCCTTCCACCGGAATCGGACAGAACGCATCCATGCCCAGCTCCAGACAGGACATAAACTGCTGCATGTTTTCTTTCCCGGTAAATCCATAGCATCGTGCTTCTTCACCGAGCGTCTGCAGCACGGTAGCAACATTTACACCCTTGCCGCCGGCGCCAAGAAGTGTACGCACAGTCCGGTTGACTTCTCCCGGGCGCAACTGACTGACTTCCATGGTCCGGTCAAAAGCCGGGTTCAGACAGGTCACTGCAATCATTGGCTTCCTCCAGAACATCAAGAATTATAGCATGCGCCTATGGGCCACGCAAGCAAAAGCAGATATGAGAGGCCTTACGCAAGAAGAGACCGGGGATACCGGTCTCTATTGAAGCGTTTTCTGCTCAATTCTGTACATGCGCAGCGCATTGTTCCACGTCTCCCACGCGAGTGTTTCCGGGTCTGTCCCGCGGATTTCTGCCACCCGAATGCATACGTCCTGGATCCATCCGGGTTCATTGCGTTCCCCGCGATGTCCCTCTGGCGGCATATATGGACTATCCGTTTCCAGAAGCAGTCTGTCTGCCGGCATCTCGCGCAGCACCTTTTGTGCCTTATGTGCATTTGGGTAGGTAGAAGCCCCGCCAAAAGCCAGATAATAGCCGAGATCAAGGTATTCCTTTGCCATTTCCCAGCTGCCAGAATAACAATGGATCACGCCGCCCGTCAGTCTTCCTCTTCTGGCTTTGAGCGTTTGCAGCAGTAGCGGATGTGCATTGCGCACATGGAAAGCCACCGGAAGTGATGTCTGCTCTGCCAGCTCCAGCTGGCAGAGCAGAGCATGCATCTGAACTTCCATGGGTGGATTCAGTGCATCATGCGTATCCAGGCCAATCTCCCCAATTGCATGCACACAGGGATGTCCGCAGTATGCACGCAGTACATCCAGCATATCATCCTTCATTTCAGACGCGTGTTCCGGATGGATTCCAACTGCAGCGACAAAACCCGGATGTTCTTCACAGAACCGTATTACCCGGCTGCAGGATGCATGGTCATACGCTATCAAGGCTGCGCCTCTGACCCCACATGCATACATTCGCTCCATAACGGCATCACGGTCCGGCCCAAACTCGTCGGAGTCTAGGTGACAATGCGTATCGAACAACGTCATCCGATCACAGCCCCGTCGTCCATGCCAGGCTCTACAGTCATCAGTTTCAGTTTTCCGTCATTTTCTGTTGCTGCGCACAGAATCATACCCTGACTCTCGATTCCCGCCAGTTTGGCCGGCTTCAGGTTTGCAACGAGGACCACCTGCTTACCAACCATTTCCTCCGGTGTATACCATGCAGCAATCCCGCTCACAACCTGACGTTCACCATCTTTACCCAGAGAAAGCTGGAGCTTCAGAAGCTTTTTGCTCTTTTCAACCTTCTCGCAAGCCAGTACCCGTGCGACCTGGAGCTTGACCTTGGCAAAATCATCAATCGCGATCTCTGCCGGGAATTCAGGAGCAGAATGCCCTTTCTTTTCCTGTTTGGCCTGCTGCTTGGGTACATCCGTCTGCTTGGGTTCTGCCGGTGCCTGATCCCGGACAAGTTCCTTTTCAATGTCCAGACGCGGGAACAATGCTTCACCCTTGGCAACACGGGTTCCCGGACGCAGATGACAGAACTGACCATCGGTCACAGATGCCCATGTTTTTTCTTCCTCCTGTTCCAGTCCGATCTGAGCAAATATTCTCGCCGGTGTCTTGGGCATCACAAAGGCAATCATGACAGCAATGCGGCGGACACATTCTGCAAGCGTATACAGCACTGTGCCAAGGCGGGCACGGTTTTCTTCCTGCTTGGCAAGAATCCACGGTGCTGTAATGTCAATATACCGGTTGCACTCTCCCACAAGTTTCCATATGCTGCCCAGTGCCTGTGAGAACTGGAACGCGTTTACAGATGTCTCCACTGTATCGGGAGTCTGCAGGGCAAGTTCCCAGAGCGTGCGGTCCACTTCCTCCGTCGGGCCAACGGCAGGCAATACCGAGTCAAAATACTTTTCGATCATGGCAACCGTTCTGCTGACCAGGTTGCCCAGATCATTGGCCAGATCCGCATTGACACGTGTAAGCATGGAGCGCAGTGTGAACTCACCGTCTGCTCCAAACGGCATCTCACGCATCAGGAAATAACGGACAGCGTCAGAAGAATAGCGATTACAGAGCACTACCGGATCTACAACATTGCCCACAGACTTGCCCATTTTCTTGCCGTCGATAACCAGCCAGCCATGGCCGAACACCTGTTTCGGAAGCGGCTCGCCAATCGCATGCAGCATGATCGGCCAGATAATCGTATGGAAACGGACTATTTCCTTGCCTACCAGATGAACATCCGCCGGCCAGTACTTCCTGTACAGCTCGTCATGATCCGTACCATATCCCAGTGCAGAAATATAGTTAGTCAGTGCATCCACCCAGACATACACCGTATGCTTGGGGTCAAAATCCACAGGGATGCCCCACTTGATCGATGTTCTGGATACGCACAGATCTTCAAGCCCCGGCTTAAGGAAATTACTGATCATCTCATTGGCACGACTGGCAGGCTGGATAAAATCAGGATGTTCCTGAATATACTGAATCATCCAGTCCTGATACTTGCTCATTCTGAAGAAATAGCTTTCTTCCTTTGCCTTTTCTACCGGACGTCCACAATCCGGACAGCAGCCATCCTTAAGCTGAAGCTCTGTCCAGAATGACTCACAGGGTGTGCAATACCAGCCTTCATATTCACTTTTATAAATATCGCCCTGATCATACAGTTTTTTGAAGACTTTCTGGACGCATTTCACGTGACGTTCATCTGTAGTCCTGATAAAATCATCATACTCGATATCCATCAGTTTCCACAGATCCTTAATGCCGTCAACAATATGGTCCACATACTGCTGGGGCGTTACACCAGTGGCTTTCGCTTTCCTTTCGATCTTCTGTCCGTGTTCGTCAGTTCCCGTAAGGAAATATGTATCATAGCCGGTCATGCGTTTGAAGCGGGCCATGGAATCTGCCGCAGTCGAGCAGTAAGCATGCCCGATATGCAGATTATCACTTGGGTAATAAATCGGTGTTGTAATGTAGAAAGTTCCCTTGTTTTCCATCACTGCATCTTCCTTCCCTGAATCTGGCACACAGCACTGAAGGCATGAAAAAAGCACCTTCGTGTTAGGGGCGGAAGATCCGCGGTGCCACCCTGATTTATCGCTCTTTTGCATATAACGGTGCTCCCCGTCACAGGCTGAACAGTCTCCTGCTTTCACCTGCGAAACTCCGAAGCCATGTTCTCCGGTATTTCCGAATGCCTCGCACCATGCGGCATCTCTCTGAACGCAAAAGCCGGATACTCTCTTCATCATCGCCGATATGCATCTTATTCTGAACAGACAGTCTTGTCAAGATGTGCATGCCGTACTGGCATCAAAAAAGCAGGGCCTGATCAGGCTCTGCTTGGGACTGTATTCACATCTGTTACACATCGGATCCCGTGGCAAGGTTCGAGTCGGTAGCAAGGTCCGACTCTGTAGCCAGATCCGAATCAGTTGCCAGTGCAGCTTCTCTTGCCAGTATTTCTTCCCACTGGGTCTTCAGCAGCTCGTAGCATGCATTGGCATTCTGGATGTGCTCACGCATTCTGTCGGTGCTGCGGTAATACCGCACCAGACTGGCCTCATGATTGATCGGATTGGTATAGGAGATCACATTGCGGATGAACAGCAGTGCAGTATCTGCGTCATGCAGGCTCTCCTTCTTGGAGACTGCTTCTCCGAAATGCATGTCACTTTCCGGATTTTCAAGAAAATCCCCGGTGATCTCGTCCATTGTATTGAACCATTTCATGCATTCACTGCTGACTGTCAGGTTGTAATACGCACTATCCGGCATACTGTATTCAACAGTAACTTCATCGCCGGACACCGTGACTGTGCATGTGCCGAAAAAGTACATGTTGGCAGCGACCAGATCAAATGTCTGGGTTCCATCCTGAGATATATCCACAGGAAGAACATTGTACCATTTGTCTGTCAGACCAGGAACAGCTTTTCTCAGTTCCAGGCCTACAACACCCAGTGTATTATCGATATACCAGGAATGCTGCACAGTTTCCGGAATCACGGCAACATCATCCGTCTTCTCCTCACCGGAAGGTCCCGCAAGCACTGTCCCGGTAATCAGCAGCAGGCATGCAATCAGCAGCACCGAAAACTTTTTCATTTCAGTATTATCCTCCTTGTTCCACGGCTTTAGGCCACGGAAT
>ONWQ01000538.1 GCA_900321565.1 uncultured Eubacteriales bacterium | reverse complement strand
GTCCGGGACATGGTGGATGTACTGCGGAGAAACAAGCCGCTGCAGAGCTATATCCTGTCTGCCGCATCCGACAAGATTGCCCAGCAGGCCTCGTCTACATCCATTGTCAGTACCATGCTCAACGGTATCCTGATCGGTGACATGGGCCTGGCGACCACACTGAGCATGATCGGCATGCTGCCTTCCATCCTCTTCGCGGCCTTTGGCGCGCGCTATGCAGGCAAACACGGGAACAAGGAATCCATTGTCTCCTGGACCCGCAACTGTATCATTGCCAATATTGTCATGATCGCCTTCTTCATGATCGTACGGCACACCGTGGGCACCCAGACGATCGCACACATGGGCGTGACCATGATCGCCTTTGTGGCACTGACCTTTGTGGTCAACGGTTTCTCCATGTGCGTGACCACCGCAAACACCGGCTTCATGGCGGATATCATTGACTATGAAATGGACCGCAGCGGCAAGTATATCCCGGCCGTGATCAGCGGAACCTATTCTCTGGTGGACAAGATTGTGTCCTCCTTCTCCGCTGCGATTGCCACAGGCTGCGTTGCGCTGATCGGTTACACGGCCACCATGCCCCAGCCCGGGGATCCGGCAACCTCCGGTGTCTTCTACATGACCATGTTCCTGCGCTACGGGCTGGCGATCCTCGGCTGGATCTGCACGCTGCTGGCCATGCGCCACTGCGGCCTGACCAAGGATGAAATGGTGCATGTGCAGAAGCGTATTGCGGACAGGAAGGCCCAGGCGCAGAATGAACTGTTCGAGAAAGAACTGCACAAGGGGGACGCAAAGCATGCGTAAAACAACAATCCTCAGGGATGGCTGGAAGTTCCTGAAGGCAGATATTCCCCATGAACAGGCCATGGCGTATGCGGAGCAGGGAGAGCAGGTCTCCCTGCCCCATACCTGGAATGCCGTGGACGGCCAGGACGGTGGGAATGATTATCACCGGGGCCTGTGCTGGTATGTGCGGGAACTGACACAGGATGAGCTTCAGGGCGCGCATGTGTTCCTGGAAGTCAATGGTGCGGCGCATACGGCAGAGGTCTGGTTCAACGGCCGGCTTCTGACACGGCACGAAGGCGGCTATTCCACATTCCGGACAGAACTGACGGGTGCAGTTCAGGACAGGAATATCCTGGCCATTTCCGTGACGAATGCGGACAGCGATCATGTGTACCCGCAGAAGGCGGACTTTACCTTCTATGGCGGACTGTACCGGGAAGTGCGGCTGATCTCCGTGCCGGACGAGCACTTTGAACTGCTCAGGGACGGAACGCCGGGCATCAAGGTGACGCCGGTGGTGGACCTGGAAGCACACAGTGCCCGGGTGAGCGTGGAGACATGGCAGAACGCGCCGGAGGTCACCGTGGTTGTGGACGGACAGACGCAGACCGTGCCTTCCGTGGACGGACATGCCCGGGCCGAGTTTGTACTGGAAAACGTACACCTGTGGGACGGGCTGGAGGATCCGTACCTGTATACCGCTGTGGCAAGGCTTGAGAGCGGGGATGAGGTCAGTACACGCTTCGGCTGCCGCACATACCGCATGGATCCCGACCAAGGATTCTTCCTTAACGGACGCAGTTATCCGCTGCGCGGTGTGAGCCGGCATCAGGACCTGAAGGGCAAGGGGAATGCACTGAGCCGGGAAGACCATGCAGCGGACATGGAGATCATCCGGGAGATCGGTGCGAACACTCTGCGGCTTGCGCATTATCAGCACGCCCAGGAATTCTATGACCTGTGCGATGAGAACGGACTGATCGTCTGGGCCGAAATCCCGTACATCACACTGCATATGCCCGGCGGACGCGAGAACACGCTTTCCCAGATGCGGGAGCTGATCTGCCAGTGCTATAATCATCCGTCCATTGTGGTCTGGGGGCTTTCCAATGAGATCACAGCGGCAAGCCCGGTGAATGAGGAGCTCCTGGAAAACCACCGTCAGCTCCAGGCCCTGTGCCATCGCATGGATGCGACCCGGCCGACCACCATGGCGAACGTGTTCATGCTGGAGACGGACAGTCCGATCCTCACGATCCCGGACATCAACAGCTATAACCTGTACTTCGGCTGGTACCTGGGCGAGCTCGAACAGACGGATGAGTTCTTTGATGAGTACCACGCAAAATACCCGGACCGGGTGATCGGATACTCCGAGTACGGTGCGGACGCAAACCCTGCCTTCCATTCCGCGCACCCGGAAAAGGGCGACTATACCGAGGAATACCAGGCGCTGTACCATGAGCATATGCTGCGCATGATTGAAGCACGGCCTTACCTCTGGGCCACGCATGTGTGGAACCTGTTTGACTTTGCCGCCGACGGCCGGGACGAGGGCGGCAAGCATGGGGAGAACCAGAAGGGCCTGGTCACCTTTGACCGGACCCTGCGCAAGGATGCGTTCTACCTGTATAAGGCGGCCTGGAACCACAGGGATGCGTTCGTGCACCTGTGCGGCAAGCGTTACCAGAACCGGTGCGGTGAGGAAACGGAGATCCGTGTCTATTCCAACCAGCCGGAAGTGACACTGTATGTGGACGGGACCCGGGTGGGCACACAGAAAGGACGGACCGTGTTCGTGTTCCGGATTCCGCTGTGCGGCGAGCACATGGTCCGCGCCGAGGCGGGTGCGTGCAGTGACAGCATGTGTGTGCGCCGGGTGAATGAACCGGATGAAAGCTATGTGTTCAATAAGGCGGCAGCATCAGTGAGCAACTGGTTTGACAGTGAGGAAGTGGATCCGGACTGCTTCTCCATCCAGGATACGCTGGGTACCCTGCGCCAGGATCCGCGCACGGCGGAAATCATCAATCAGATGATGGCCCGGGGCGCGAGTGCACGCGGGGACGTGGCGGAGTCTGTCAAGGATAACCCGGCACTCCAGCGCATGATGGGCCGCATGACCATGATCAGCCTGCTCAAACAGAGCGGTGCAGACGAACAGAGCATGAAACAGCTCAACCGCATACTTCAGGGGATACACAAATGAGAAAAGCAGTACAACAGATCATGCTGGGTACGGTCACGGGCAGTGAAGCCCAGACCCGGCAGACGCTCAAGCGCATCCGGGCGGCCGGGTATGACGGGATAGAACTGAACCGGTTCATGGTCCACCCGTCCTCGCTGATGATCCGTATGATGACGAAGGCCGCCGGAATGCCCACGGGCCGGGGCGGGAAACTGGACTGGCCGGGCCTGATCCGGGACAGCGGGCTCAGTGTTGTGAGCCTGCACACGGACCTGGGCAGCCTTGAGCGCGAAGCCGAAACGGTGATGCAGGAAGCGCGCGACTTCGGGACGGACACGGTGGTCATAACCGGCATGTACCGGTTCGATTACGGAAGTGAAGCGGCCGTACGCGAGCTTGCGCAGCGGCTGAACCGGGCAGGCGCGCAGCTGAAGGCAGCCGGGTTCTCGCTTCTGTACCACAATCATAATGTGGAGCTTCTTCGGGTGAATCAGGAGCTGCGTGCCTATGATATCCTGCTCTCGGACACGGACCCGGCCAGTGTGAACTTTGAGTTTGACAGTTACTGGTTCACGGACGGCGGCGCGGATGCGGGGGCCTGGATGCGGCGGCTGGGCAGCCGCATGCAGCTGTGGCATGTCACGGACCGCGGCTGCCGGCAGAAAGGGGCGGCCATGACGCCGATCCTCAGGCAGGACAGTATGGAACTGGGCACGGGGAATATGGACCTGGATGCGCTCCGGGAGCTGGCTGTTCAGAACGGGATCCGGGCTGTGGTCCTGGAAAGCCATAAGAACTGGATCGACGGGGATCCGGTCCGGAGTCTGGAAGTCAGTGCGGCCTGGCTGAACAGGAGGTTTTGCGAATGAAACAGGGCATGCCGGAAACCTGGCAGGCGCAGTGGATTGATCCGGAAATGACGCATGATGCGGAGAAAAGACAGCCGGCTTCCTGTCTGCGCAGGCGCTTTACCGCGGAGAAGACCGCGGACGCACGGCTGTATATCACCTGTCACGGGCTGTATGTTGCGCGCCTGAACGG
>ONWQ01000543.1 GCA_900321565.1 uncultured Eubacteriales bacterium | reverse complement strand
TTAGTATTTCGATGCTTTCCCTTGAAATACAAGAAAAAGGAGTCGCTATTGGCTCCTTTTTCTGATTCGTAAAGTGGCAAACTCGGGTTTTACCATACACCTTTCAGCTATACAGCGGATTTCCATGATATTGTCCCCAGCCCCGGCTGGTTCATGATCCCCACTTCGCCGAATCCCACCAGCACCCTGACACTGATCAGTATGCACAAAACAGAAACAGGCCTGCTGCGACTGACCTTTCATCAGGGCTCGGGCAATAAGATTCCTGTTACCATCAATGCTACCGAGGGCACAGTTCAGATCAACCCTGAAGCGGGCTTCAGTGTTACATTAAAGCTGCCTGACGGCAGTACGGTCAAATCCACTGCCAGCGAAGTGACGCTGAACCTGGAAGAAAAGGAATACCTCTTTACCTTCGATTTTGAGACAGATGTCCGCCCTGCTGAAATCATCCTGGACAGCACCCGGAAGACCGTTGTATTAAACGGTACTTCCTGGGCCGAGTATGAATCCTGGGAGAATCACTGAGCCGATTTGAACTGACACAGCCCCGGATGGAATGATTTCTTCCAGCCGGTTATGCATGCTGTTCCCCCCGACTCATTCATTTTTCTGTTTCGCCTTTTGAATCTGGTTGCATGGGACTGACAAAGGAACTCATCGTATTTTTGATGGTTCTGCACAGTCCCGTTTTTTCTGTCCGGACGTTTCGGCAGTATGGCAGACTGCTCAGCGGCGGATGTCCGCTCTTTCCGGGAATGCCCTGACCAGGTAGAGGGAATAGGCTCCCAGAACGCCGACAATCAGGACGATGTTCAGGATCATTTCCGTCTGCGGGCTCATGAGACCATCCGCTTCAAACACATGGAGTGCGTTGTTTGCCGAGTGGAACACAATGCACGGGATCAGGGAGCCACCGTGGTAAAAGATCAGTACCAGAACGAAACCGACCAGCATGGCGAATACGATCTGTATCAGGCTGGAAACCGGATCCATGCCGCTGCCGTTGAACAGGTTGACAATATGGCCGAGGCCGAAAGTCAGTGCAGATACGATGATCGCCGTCTTCAGGTTATCCTTTTCCATTGCCCTGAACAACAGGCCGCGGAAAATGACCTCCTCCAGAAAACCGACGCAGAGCATGCTGATGACATACATCAGTGCGCCCGGGAATCCGTACTGCAGTCGGATCCCACCCCAGAGACTCGCCGTGGCAATGATGACAAGCGGAAGGTAATACAGAAATTTCCTGGCCGGAACAATGCTACGGCAGAATCCGTACTTTTTGCTGAGCTTATGGTTGCGGATCCAGAAATACAGGACAAGGGTCATCACTATGTGCAGCACGTTGGTCACGGATTTCACAACACTGATGGACGTCGAAACCTGGTCTGCCAGACTGCTCAGCACTACGTAGGCAACGATCCACAGGATTGCAAAGGCAATCTCACTTTTCCGATACAGCTTTGTCATGTTCATTCCTTCCTCTTTCCAGTCCTTCTCCGATTATGAGCAGAGCTTTCCGGATTGCTTCCGGATCATATTTCATGGCATTGTTTGCGATCAGGCTGGCATAGCCATGCACGATTGCAAACAACGGTTCAAAAAAGACGGCTGCGTCTTCTGCGGACAATCCTTCTTCCAGACTGACTGCAGCCAGGATACCTGCTGCTTCAGGCGCCCGGATCAGCTCTTCCAGATGGAATCCAGAAAAGTGCCCGGACTGGAAAAGAAACCGAAACAGCTGAGGTTCTGCTTCTGCAAACCGGATATACTGCAGCCCGATCCCGATCAGGTCCCCGCCTGACAGAATGTATTCGGTGTGGAATGCGTCGGCTTTCTGGTATACCAGTTCCCTGAGCCTGTCGAGATTGGGAAACTGGTACATGATGGGCTGTGTGGAGCAGCCGAGGAAAGCGGCAAGATTCCTTGCAGTCAGAAACTCATGCCCCTTCTCACGGATCAGCTGGAATGCGCCCTCTGTCATGGCTTCTCTGGTAGTCACTGGCTTCCTTGGCATAGTGTCACCTCACATACTATAACAAGCGTTATAATATATTTGATCCTGTTTTCTGTCAAGTATTAGAAGTCTTCCATAAAAAACAACCGGAAGCTGTCTGTATCAGCTACCGGCTGTGAAGTGGGAATTGCAGGTGAAAGATCCTGACAGATCATGATTTGCAGTACGCCCGAAGTCCCTCTGTCAGTGGCGCTTTGGAGATCGGTCTGCATGCGCAGCCTGTTTTTTCCGCACTGTTCCGATCCCTATGACGCTGCGCACTTCCGGGAGCGCCCTGTGGCTGCCCGGGCTGAATGGTGCCCGGCACAGCCGCCATGCCCAGCACAGAGGATACAGAACCGGTACCCTGCGCAGAAGAGGGAATACTTCCTGCATGGTTTTATAGGGCAGGGTCAGGCTGGAGAGGAAGGATCTGAAGCGTCCCTTTTCCTCAATGGTTCTGGTGGTACCGGAAATCAGTGTGCCAAACGTTCCGGCAAAGAGAAACTGTTCATACAGTGCCTGCTGCGACTCTTCCAGAGGCTCCCCGCAGAAGAGTCGCAGAGCCAGTTCCCTGTTTTTCCATTCGAAATCCGTGAGCCCCATGTGCTCGGCTTCCAGGGCAACCTGCATCCAGTCTGGTTCCCTGTGCTGAAGGAATACGAAGATGTCAAGCAGGGAACGCAGTCCGGTGCCGTTTCCGCTTAAATGCCTGTATTCATGGGCTGTCAGGTACAGGTACTGGTCTGTGTCCGAAAAATGATACCGGCATGTGCAGTCTTCATCCGGGATCAGGCGGTCCCAGACATGTGCATAGTATGCAGCCAGACGGTCACTGCTGAGGCTGGAAAACAGTTGCCGGTGCATTTCAAAATGACTCACGGGTTGCCGACCGTAGACATCATGCGTTGCCTTTCCGAAACTTTCCACGGCAAACCCAAGGTTTTCCATGAGGCTGCGCACATCAGCCATGCGCGTTTCATCCACAAGAATATCGTCATCTGCCATTTCCTGCATACCGCAGCGTGGATAGAGATCCCGGATCGCGAAGCCCCTGAGCGGCAT
>ONWQ01000126.1 GCA_900321565.1 uncultured Eubacteriales bacterium | reverse complement strand
CCAGATACTTTTTCTGCAGTTCCGGAAAACATTTGGTTTCCAGAACCGTGATCCTGCATTCGTGTTTCATCGGGAATGTTCCTCCATTATCTGACAGATTCCCCGAAGCGCCTGATTTCCTCAAGCTTTTCGGCGGGCACGCCCGGATCATAGGCCTGGACCGTGATAACACCCATGTCCTTCAGCCCAAGATAGTCCAGAAAATCGCCCCTGTATGAGAACAGTGCGCCGTCGTACATGTCCGGGTCACCGGATACCAGAAGCATGGCGATCCGGGACAATTTCATGGGCTTTTTCGGATAGAGCATGGCATAGAATCGGTCAATGCAGCACTTCATCTGCCCGGTGAGCCCGTGATAGTAGATGGGTGAGGCGAGGACGAGCATGTCCGCTCCTTCCAGCAGGGGATACACACGCTGCATGTCATCCTTCTGCACACACTGACCATGCCCCCGGGCATGACAGTACTCACAGGCGAGACACCCGCGGATGTTCAGCCTGCACAGGTCCAGTACTTCAAATTCATGCCCTGCGCTCCGGAGCCCTTCGCAGAAAGCATCGATCATCTGCTTTGTATTGCCCTTCGGACGCGGGCTGCCGTTGAGAATCAGAATCTTCATTGCTTTTTTACTCCTCCCTGTCGCTTTGGCATCAGTAGGGTTCCGTCTGATCATATTCCCCGTACTCGCAGCCGATGTGCGTGGCATCGATTTCGTCAGTCAGAACCAGCTGCCCGTCCTGCCGGTCGTACAGTTTTACAGTGCCCCATCCATTGCCGCCGTTCCACAGCCGGGTGTGCCGCCGGCTGCCGTCCGGTGCCTCATACTGAATCAGCAGCATATCTTTCTTCAGACAGTGCACTTCTGTTTCCATGGCGGCATGGATATTCTCCTGGCGTACATGCCAGACGACTTCTTCGTCGTGCTCCTCAAAGGAGAATGTGGTTTTCACCATCAGGTGCAGCTTGGAGAAATTGAAGTCGTATTCTCTGCCTTCGTAATAGAATACACCCAGCAGCCGCCGGTCCAGCGGCACAAAGTAGATCTTGGGTCTTCCGCCGCCGATATCAAAGACACTGTTATGGAGCTGCTGCCCGGTTTTCCTGCTGGTCAGACAACTGGATGCTAGCCAGACCCAGGGTGTGGTGAAATCCCGGCCCCAGTTTTTGTCGGCATACCCGTAACACTTCTCCGGTGTAACCGTGTAACGTCTGCCGTTGAACGTCACGGTACCGCTGAAGGCAGTCTTCATGCCCTCGGCGTGCCAGTACATGGCGAAGGCCTCTGCATCCCTGAGCGGCTTGCTGGCGCCGTAGCCCACATTGAAGGTAATCTGCTTGTCCACGGTCAGGTCCCAGGCCATCTCCCCGGCATCGCACATCCACTCCGGGTGCGCAGCAGCATCAGCAGTCGAAATGGCAATACTGCCTTTCAGCGCAGTCTCGCAGGCCAGGCAGTCCGCGGCCTCAATGCGGTATGGCGCATCACCATGCAGTGAGACATCCTTCCACGCAAAGAACCTGTGCAGCTGGCAGGCGTTTTCACCCCATGTCCCGGCCTTGACCATGAGATACGAAGGCTGTCTGCCGGCTTCCTGATTGGCAGGCAGCTGCCCCAGTACGGGCTCGTCTTCCGCCAGCGCCGGATTACAGACAAAGAACTCAATGAAAAATGGTTTGTCCTCGCCGGTCTGTGCGTCCTGTGCGGTGAAGGAATGCCACCACCAGTCGTAACCGTGGTGTGCAAGCGGTCCGTGCAGCATAAAGGCATCCCGGGTGATATCGTGCTGATTGAACATGTATCTGTGTGCTTCCTCTCTGTGGATGATTTATCATGATTGTCGCCCGAAGGCTTCCGCGGCCGCTGTCCTGCCCTGAATATGCAGCATATGCGCATAGAAGTATTCGTCCGCGACCGTGATTCCCTTGCGCCTGAGCAGTTTCTTCAGTGCAAGCACTGTGCGCCTTGACCAGTTGGATGTGGTGAACAGGAAGACTTTCCCGACCATGGCAGGGTCCAGCTATTCCGCCCAGGCTTTCAGCTCGGGTGCCATGATACCGGCATATGGTGCACCGCCCAGAAAAAGAATATCCGTGTATGCTGTCAGCCGTGTTTCGTCAGTGACGGATACGGCAGGCACGCCTGCGCCCCGGGCAATGGCTTCCGCAATGGTTTTCGTGTTGCCCAGCCGGGGAACATACCGAGTAATCCCACACCGTCTCAGTGCTCTGGGCGTTGTCCCGGACGGATGCCTGAATACCTGCCTCGATGGATTCCGGGGTATCTGTGACGGTCTCGGTGTCTGTGTCCAGGTCGGTATTGTCACGGATGGAAGATTGAATACCATTGTTGACAGTCATATCAGGAGGCGTTACAATATCACCAGACGCAGTTGTCTGGTTATGTGCTTGAAGCGGGTTCGTGTTATTACGAGCAGCGCCCTGCACCGGTTGCCGGACTGCGTCGTATTTTTTTGTGTCATACACAAACACCGAACCATCCGGTGTGAGAATACGTGATGCATGGAACTTTTTGTCTCTGGTTTGTTGAACAACAACAGCCATGATACCGGTAGTTCCATTGACGGTTACAGGTGCAGCAAATGTCCATGAATGAATTCGACGGTCTTTGTGGTTGTCACGGGATGTTATTTCCTGCCCTCGTTTGATAACATATGGTACAGCTGCAAGTGATGCAACCTCTCCGCTTGTAACGGCGTAGGAAAGTGCTTCATTTTTTTGATTCGCATTGAATTCGACATCACCAAAACCATACCTTTGTATAGTATCTCCATAGATTTTTGTGGCATCTGTTAACCATTTTATTCTTTGGTCGATTCTCTTGTATTGACCACTGCGCAAGTCAGGAGCATTTACATGGGCAACAGGATCCATTTGGTTAAGAGTGTCCAAGTTGTGAATGATCTGTTCCTTAATGCTTGCACTTTCTTTGTCATAATCCTGACAGCTTTCGTCATTCGTCAAACAGCTCCCTATACTGTCCGTATCCCCGCGCATCCAGTTCCTCATAGGGGATGAAAAGCAATGCGGCAGAATTGATGCAGTAGCGCAGGCCGCCGCTTTCCCTCGGCCCGTCATGGAAGACATGCCCCAGGTGTGAGTCTGCCGTGGCGGAGCGGACTTCGGTCCGGATCATGCCATGGGAAACGTCTGTGCTTTCCGTGACGGCTTCTTCTGTGACCGGCCTTGTGAAGGCGGGCCAGCCACAGCCGGAGTCATACTTGTCCATGGACGTGAACAGTGGTTCCCCGCTGACGATATCGACATACAGCCCTTTTTCGAAGAACGCGTCGTATGCACCGGTGAACGCGCGCTCCGTAGCCGCGTGCTGTGTCACTTCAAAGGCCAGATCCCCGATCCGAGCCCGCAGCTGTTCCGGCGTTTCCTCCTGTACGCTTTCTTCCGTGACAATTTCCCCGGGCCAGGTCATGATACCGCCGAACTCATAGACATTCGTGTATCCCAGGTCCGCCAGCTTCTGTGCCGCCTGCCGCGAACGGTTGCCGCTGCGGCAGTATACCAGAATGATCTGATCCGGGTCCGGCAGTGCCTGCGGCCGCACATTTCCGATGCTTTCATTGGGGATCAGGACCGCGCCGGGAATATGTCCCGTATCGTACTCATCCTGCCTGCGCACATCCACGATCACATGCCCGTCGTCGCGCAGCATGGATTCCGCAGCAGCTTCCTGACTGATTCGCGTGTAGGTATTCCCGGTCATATGGCTGCCTTCTTTCCCTGGACTGTCTGATGCGCAGCCTGAGCATGCCATCAGGCATACCAGGAGCGGAATGATCCACCGTTTCATCGGATTTCACGTGTCTCCTCCAGTATCTCTGCTTCCGTGGCTGTTTCCACAAACCCGGATATGCTGTCCATCAGGCTGTCTGCCAGCGCGTGATGCGGTACGATTGCCGCAATGCCGATGACCAGGATGGTGTGCGTATCCTGTTCGTCTGTCTCGGCTGCAGATACATGAAAACGGTTCTGCAGCTGTGCGATGAGACTTTTTACAATCATTCTCTTTTCCTTCAGGCTGTGCACCCATGGTGCATACAGCCGGAAGGTCATGGCCGCAATCTGCATAGAGCGCTACCTCCTGTTCCTACCTGCCTTGCATGATCAGCTCCGCTGTCTGCCGCTGCTGTTCCTCAGCGGAGATGGATGCCTTGCCGTCCCCGCTCTGCTCACCGTAATTCCCGAACTGCGCATGGTTTCCGCCTTCAATGACATGCTCGGAAGCGCCTTCAGGCAGAAAGGCGGCTCCCTTTTTCAGGTTGGCCATGTTGAGCACATGATCCTCAGAACCGTAAACAGTAGTCACAGCAAGGCCCGGATCCAGTTTCTTTGTCGGATAGGCAGCAAGCAGCACAACCCCGGTGAGCTGTGTGCCATGATCCGCGGCATAGCTTGCGGCCATGGCACCGCCCAGGGAATGCCCTCCGATATACCAGTGCGGGTAATCGTATGCTGACAGGAGATCCGTCGCTTTGTTCAGGCCGAAGAAAGCAAGCCGGAAAGGCATGTCCACAAGACAGACATCCATGCCTTCCTGTGCAAGCCGGTGCAGCAGCGGCGCATAGGCCTGCGTTTCAACCTTGGCACCCGGATAGAATATGAGTGCATCGCTTTGGGACGGACCGTCGAAGAGCCATCCGTACCCGGTCTTTGTGACTGCGACCGTCTCATCGGATTCCAGCGCTCTGAGCGCCGCCGGGTCCGCGTGATAGTATTGTTCCGTATAGATGAAAAAGCTTACAACCAGGATGCCCAGCAGGCAGAAAAGAATGCTCCATATCTTTTTCTTCAGTGTAAAACGCTTCATGCTGTTCGATGACCTTCTTCTTATGGGTAGTTTTCATATCTCCATGCGCAGAGGCAGCTTCCGGGGCACAGGGTGCCTGATTCTGCATACTGCCGGGATGCCTGTGCAGGGCTGTATAAGCAGCACTGCAACAGATGCCGGTGATAAGTGACAACCGGAAGCCTGTGCCTGTACTATATCCGCGCATCGCAGGGCCTCTGTTTCTGAAAGAGCGTTTTCTGCTTTTCATTCCCGGCAGCATGTCGTACATGCTTTCAGAAATCGAAAACCGGGCGGCGCCTGTGTTCCGGCGATCAAAGAGGAACCCTGATGGAGATATACATTGTATTCATTCGGATGGAGACGGTCAACTATGTCAGCAGCCTGGTACGGACTCAGCCATCCGCTCCGGGCAGGCCATGTTCTCAGACGGAACGCCGGCTGTTCATGCTGTTCCTGTCAGTGCTGGGAGCGCCTGCGGAACCGGCCCGGGCCCTCTCATCGGAAGACAGGTGCACAGATATTGAATAATCATGGGTTTCATGATAGGCTTGGTATATCCTGAAATTGACGTTACAGAATCTGCACAGCCGCTGACGGATCCCCGGGAAGAAGCCCGAGTGCATGCATTCCGGAACACCGGCAGCGCTGACAGTGTATTCAGAAGAAAACAGCATCAAAGAAAAAAAGCAGACAGACGAATGTCCGTGTACTGAAAAGAGGGGCGTGCGTATGAAACTGACACATAAGCCTTCCATGATCAGTATGATCCTCCCGATTCTCATCGTCAGTATGTTTCTCATGATCCTGGCCTGTGAATGGACCATTGCCACGTCCAGTAACGCTCTGCGCTCGCGTGCCCTGGAAACATGTCAGGCTGAGATCAGTTATATCAGTGATGCACTGTACTCCCAGCTGACAGAAATGCAGCTGCAGAATGTGGAGATCCTGAACCATGAGACGGTTCTGGCCCTGACGGTGCGCAGTGCGATCCTGGACCGGTATGAAACGGTGACCTATGAAAACAGCATCATGAAAATGATCCGTTCCAGACTTGCGCAGCAGAACCTGGCAGCATCCGCCCAGCTGTATATTCCGACCATCCGTACGCTGATCACACCGCAGAAATCGTCCGCGGTCACAGAGGAGGAGATGCAGACGATGGCAGAGCTGATCCGTGCCTTCCCGGACGGAATGTACTACACCGATGACAGCCTCGGGTTCTGGAGTGCTTCGCCACTGATCCGTGACCCGGCTTCACTGTCCGGATCCCGGCTGATGTTTACCAGTATCCGGCGGGATGCACTCAGAAGCATGCTGCAGAAATATACCGCGCATACCGGGGATTACCAGCTTCTTCTGACCTACGACAGCCATGTCCTGGCCAACTCCCATGACATTCTGTGGGATGAAAGGGTGCTTGCAGACACTGAAGAGGGTGTGAAGACCGTGAGCATGAACGGAAGCCGGTACTATATGATCCGTGCCGAGCATGCTTCGAGCAGGCTGTCTCTTGTGGGCGTCCTGCTGGTTGACCATGTGATGCGTACCCTTTACCGTCACCGGCAGATGCTCAGAATCCTCGAGGCGGTCTGTGTGCTGATCATGCTGCTATTTACGGCAGCATTCTATCGCGTGATTATCCGCCCTGTCAGAGGGATCTCCGGGAAACTCCGGGAAGTGGGCAAAGGGGATTTTTCCGTGCGCATGACACCCGAGAAAACCCGGGAACTCAATGATGTCGCATCCACGTTCAATACAATGGCGGAGCACCTGCAGCAGCTCATTGACCGGGAGTATACATCGCGTCTTCTGGCGGCCGGCGCAGAAAAGAAAGCGCTGCAGTACCAGATTTCACCACATTTTCTCTATAACACATATTTTCAGCTGCGGAACCTGATCGTACTGGAGGAGAACGAGCACGCTCAGCATCTGGCTGACCTGATGGGCCGGTATCTGCGCTATATTGTACATCAGGAAGGCAACAGTGCCACCCTCAGTGATGAAATGGAGCATGCACGCAATTATGCGGAAATCCAGAGCATGCGCTTTGCCGGCCGGATCGAGGTCCGCTATGACGTGCCTGACGGTGCGTGGCAGACGCTGGAGGTCCCGCGTCTTCTGGTGCAGCCACTGATTGAAAACGCATTCCTGCACGGTCTGAAACAGCGTGAAGCCGGTGGCCTGATCTGTCTTGGACTGCGCGAGACAGACGGCAGGGTCATGATATCGGTGGAAGACAACGGACAGGAGCTGACCGACGCGGGCATAGCAGAGCTCAGTCATACGGTCACACAGCGGCAGACAGCGGACGGGGACAGTGTGGCACTGGCGAATATACACAGGCGGCTGCAGCTGCATTTCGGACCGGACAGCGGACTGTACTTTGCACGCTCGGACCTGGGTGGGCTGAAAGTGAGCATATGCATCAGCACGGAAAGGAGTGGGGAATGAATGCCGCGCATTCTTCTGGTCGATGACGAACCTCTGGCAACAGGGACGCTCCAGACACTGATCCTGGATGCCATGGATGATGTGGAAGTCATCAGTGTCAACTCTTCCGTCCGGGCAGCGGAACTCCTGGAGAAGAATGTCTATGATGTTGTGGTGACCGATGTTTCCATGCCGAGGATCTCCGGACTGGAACTGCTTGAACGCATCCGCAGTCAGGGCATCCTCTGCTATGTGATTGTCCTGACGGCCTATGATGACTTTACGTATGCATACAGGGCGGCCCAGTATGATGATGTGCGCTTTATCCTCAAGGTTGAACCGCACGAAGTGATCCTGGACGCGGTCCGTACGGGCTTGAAGCGGATCCGGCAGTACTACAGTTTCTCGCAGGATAATCAGCGTCTGAGGCAGTTCAGACAGGAATCGCTTCCGCTGCTCAGACAGACCCTGCTGGAGAGACTGCTGGTCTATGGTGAAGCCCTGCCGGACCAGGTTGCCAGCGGCGGCTGCGGAATCCGGATCCTTCCGCACCGGGATACCTGGCTGGCGGCCACAGGCAGCATCATGCCCCAGGAAAAACAGCAGGAAGTCTGTTTTATGGTTCTGAGCATGCTCGGGGATCATGGCATACGCGCGGATGTATGGTATGCGGAACAGAACCTGCTCTTTCTCATGCAGCCTGAGGAAGCGGGCATGGATATCCCGCAGAAGATCCAGGGACAGCTCGACCGGATGATCGAGGGTGCGGGCTCCACGGTCGGACTGTCGTTTGTGCTTACCGAAGGCCCGGTCAGCTGGGCGCGCATCGGGAGTGATGCGGCCGCACTGATGAACTATGCCCGCAATACCCTGGAACACAACCGTATTGTACGGCTTTGCACAGACGCGGAACCGCGCGGGGGCACCGGTTTCCGGGAACTCGTGCGCTGGCACAGGCTCATGGAGCAGAGAAGTACAGAAGAGCTGGCAGAGAGTATACGCAGCTGTATTCTTCGTGAAGGATACCCTCAGGGCCGGGGCAGCTATGGCATGCTGATCCTGCTGCTTCTGAGAGACCTGTTTGACGAAAGCACCCTGGAAGGCACCCGGGTGCAGGGGTACTCCGTGGAATCGGTCCTTCTGCACAAAAACTTTGCGACACTGGACGAGTGGCTGGATGCTGTTCAGGCCATGCTTGCGGCACTGTTTTCGGGTCGCACGAGCCGCTGCCTGAACGAGACCGGGGCCCTGCTCAACCGGGTCAACGAGTATATCCAGGAGCATTACATGGAGCCGATTTCCCTGACGATGATCGCAGAGCAGTTCAGTTATAACAGCAGTTACCTGTCCCGCACCTATAAGCAGAACATGCATGAAGGCATCAGTGAGCATATCATCCGCACACGGATCGAAGCTGCATGCCGGCTCCTGAGCGCGGGCGGGGACAGTATCAGCAGTATTGCGGAACAGTGCGGCTTCCAGACAACCAAGTATTTCATTACCGCTTTCCGGCGCATGATGGGCACGACCCCGAAAGCCTGGCGTGAAACACACGCAAATAGCTGATCGGGGCACAATCATGCCATATACCACAAGAAAAGAGAACCATGAAGTAAAAAAAAGAGGTAGGCAGTCTTTCCCGGCGCGTTTAGAATGGAATCAGCATCAAACTGCATATGAGCGAAGGAGGGACAGACCATGAAGAAGTTTTTCTGTTTACTGCTGACATGTGCGCTGCTTTTCAGTACTGCAGCCGGATGTCTTGCTGAGGGGACGGACTACAAGGCCATCTATGCCGACCGTGTCGGGTATGTGGTAGACAACTTTGCCTCCTGGGCTGAAGAGAACGGTGTTTCTGATTACCTGAAACCCTATGATGAGCCGGTCACGGTGACCATGGTGCACAACTATAATAATGCATGTGAAACCATGATCGGCAAGCTGGGTGAACGCTACGGCGAAAACTACAGCAGTAACCGCTGGACCGAGATTATGAAAAAGTGCCTGAATATTGATGTGCAGTATGACTGGTGGGCGCATGATGATGATTACAACACCAAGCTGCGCATGACCATGGGTGCATCCTCACTGCCGGATATCTTTGTGGTCAATCAGCAGAGTGACGTGGCTCAGCTGGCGGAAGCCGGCCAGATCATTCCGCTCAATGACCTGATGGCCGAGTATGCCCTGCCCGAGATTCAGGAGCGCTGGAACATGGACGGCGGACTGACGCTTTCCATGGTGACCATTGACGGCAAGGTCTACGGTTTCCCGCAGACACTCTCGCACACCGATGACGCGGCCTATATCTTTATCCGCCGCGACTGGATGGAAGAGCTGGGGATTGCGGAACCGAAGACGATTGAGGACGTCTGGGACATCGGATACAAATTCGTGGAAGCCGGCAAGGCGAAGTATGGTGTTTTCCTGGAAGCCGGCCAGCCGTCCGTCATGTATGACTACCTGCGCGGCATGTGCGAGGCGTACCATGCGTATCCGCAGACCTGGGTGGTCAATGATGAGGGCAAGCTTGAGTTCGGTGCAACCCAGGAAGCCATGAAGGCTCCGCTTAAGCAGCTTCAGAAACTGTATGCCGACGGCATGATCGATCCGGAGTTTGCCACCAAGGATGAGACCAAGGCCTATGAAGAGATCATCAACGGCAATATCGGCGTCGTATTCGGACCGCACTGGGTCATGACCTTTGTCATGAACATGTATGACCTGGAACCCACCAAGGATGTAACCTGGTACTGCTGCGCGATCCCGGACTCGGACGGCAATATTGTCCCCGAGGCCATCAAGACGAACAACCGCGGCTTTGTCTGCATCAATGCGAACTGCAAGAATCCGGAAGCCGCATTCAAGCTTCTGAACCTGTATCACTATGCAAGCTACTACTCCAATGATCCCACCTGGTGGGGATATGAAGAGTCCTATTCCCGCAT
>ONWQ01000083.1 GCA_900321565.1 uncultured Eubacteriales bacterium | reverse complement strand
CAGTGGCAGGCTCCTGATCAGACCGAACTGCTCATGCAGCACATCCGTGATATGTCTGGCAGTGATTTCCGGTGCGTCCGGATCAAACTCATTGAACGCAACTTCACTGTAAAGGCCATCCTTCCAGACACGGGCCACAATTCCGCGCTCTGTGGTCATGGTTTTCCTTGTGATGGAATTGATCTGACGGGATATTCGGATGCTGAACCCCTGGGAATCCGTACACAGGATGCTCACATCATCAAACTCCTGGAGCAGTAAATCAACCAGTGTATGAATCCCTTCACTGATTGAGTCCAGATATGGCGAAAAAGGTGCCTGCATAATGTGACTCCTTTCAAAAATTACAGTCGTGAAGAATTTTAACAGTTTCATGTGGGTTGAGCAAGGGAAAAGCAAAGGAACAGCAGGAAAAAACGAAATAGTGCAGAAGCATAAAAAGAATAGAATAAAGTGGAGGAACAAATATGAATTCCATGGATCGACTGACCCTGCTTTCTGAACAGACAATCGGTACGACAAGCATTCAGATTCTTCAGGACATGAAGACCGGGGCCGAGTATGCCCTGGCGGGAGGTGTGCTGACGCGCCTGGATGTGGAAGCGCAGACACCTGTCGCGGTGCCGGAAGAGGGTGCCCAGGAACCTGCAACCGTTGTGAGCAGAAAAGACGGCAAGGTTTACAGTACAGAAGTGATTGATTATTCACCGAAAGCCAAGGATATGGCGCATCTGGTAGAAGATAAATGTAATGAAATGGCGGAAAAGGGGTTCAGACTGGTCAGCATGTCTGTAATGCCCAGCGCCAAAGCGATTCTTGTGTTTGAACAGTGTAATGAGGCATGCTGCTGAGAGACTGTTCACGGAAAGGCGGAGCTGAATTGAAAAAGCTGTGGATTGTAATCCTGGCCGTCTTGTTTCTTTGGAATACCGGCACGTGTATGGCAGAAGATCCCGCCACGGTGACAGTGAACGGAACGGCAACGGTTAAGGTACCTGCAGACCGGGCACAGATTTATCTGGGCGTGGAAACACGGGCAGAAACAGCGGGCGAGGCATCCCGGGAAAATGCAGAAAGAATGAATACCCTGATCCGGGCGCTGCTGGAGAGCGGGATTGAACAGGAGAAAATCGTTACCCAGAACTATGCTGTAAACAGTATCTACGATTATTCATCTGCTGTACCGGCTGTGACAGGCTATACAGTCAGTAATATGCTGGTGATTACCGTTGAGGATGTAAGCCGGATCGGAGGCGTCATTGATACCGGTCTTGCATCCGGTGCCAATCAGTGCAATGGGATTACATTCATGACAACCCAGGAGCAGACAGCAAAGGATGAAGCGCTCAGAGCAGCCATAGCGGAAGGTTACCGGAGAGCGACCATTGCAGCCGAAGCCTGCGGGTGCAACCCGGGTGAGCTGGTCAGCATGCAGGAAACGTTCTCATCTTTTGGCGGCGTAGTCAATTCCTATGCGATGGACAAGCGTTCAGATGCTACAGAAATCTATGCCAATCACCTTGAGTATACCGCCAATGTTACGATAACACTGACTGTGTATCCTGCTGCAGAATAGACGATGGAAAAAAGAGCAATGCAAATAGGAATCCCCGGAACCGGTGCGAAGCACTGGAGTCCGGGGATTCCTGTATTCGGATAACGCGGGCGAAGGAAATGACGACATCTGCCAGGCAGATGTATATCAGGTTCCGGTGATGACCGTTTGCGTATGGACAGGATCCAGAATTTCCGGAATAAAAGTTGTGTATATCGGGAAAAAAGAAGCGGAATCTTCAATTATCGCTTGCGTTCCACAACTGTTCATGCTATACTGATAATACATTCACTTCTGGGCCAAGTGAATATCAGACTGGGATGCCCCCGACAAGTTTTTTTGTCGGGGTTTTTTATTGTCCGGAATTGGTGGCAGGATACAAAAACACACCCGGCATAAGCCGGGTGTGTAGATAACTGGACGATGTCAGATTACTGAGCAGCCTTCCAGGTGTTGTACTGGTTCTGGTACTCGGCCAGGAGGTCCTGATAACCGGCAGCATCCAGAGCGGCCTGGAATTCAGCAATCTTGGCTTCAACATCAGCGGAACCATAAACGCCTAGTTCCAGAGACTTGCCATACTCGTCGAACACAGCAGCGCAGGCAGACCATGCAGCTTCAACAGGGGTCTTGTTGGGACGGAAGCCGGAAGCAACCGTGCCTTTGGCAGCGTTGTTGAATTCATCATACATGGCGACCTTGTTGTCGGGTTCGTCCACGGTCAGGGTCAGGGGCTTCACAGAAGTGGAGCACCAAGCGTCATGATGATACAGTTTAGTGATGCCATCTGCATTGAAGTTGACTTTGCCATCTTCTAGGATGTAGTCTTCGCCTTCGATACCATAGGTGTACAGGTCTGCGACGGTCTTGTCGGTGAACAGATAGCCCAAGAACTCGATCGCTGCAGCGGCCACATCGTCAGATACATATGCAGGGATGGCATAGCAGGAACCCAAGGTCGTGGTAGAGCGGCCCCAGTTTTCGGTAACCTTGGCGAAGCTTTCAGCTTGGTTGCCATCGCGGCCTTCAGATTCTTCGTTGTTCGGAACGTTGGTCCACCAGTTCAGCATCCAATCCTGAGTCTGGTTTGTGGCAGAAGAAACAACACCGCCGATTTCATCATCCACGTTGAAGTAACCCTTCTCGCCCCACTCAGCCATCAACAGGCAGAAGTTCTTGTATTCTTCGGTCTGAATGGGGTTCACCACTTCGTTGGTCTCCTGGTCAACGCCGATGATGCTGAACAGCTGCTGGTCAACGAAATCAAACTTGTCCAGATAGAAGCGGTAGAACATGGGAGTGCCAGCGAAGATGAAAGGATACTTTACGCCGGCTTCCAGTGCCTTGTCCATGTAGGGCTCCAACGCTTTCAGACGGGCATAGATGCCATCCTGGCCTTCGATGTCCGCGACCATGGCGGCCACATCGATGCCGGCTTTCTCCGCGTTGGACTCCAGGATTTTGATCATGTAGCCCTCGGCGCCTTCCTTGTACACAGGCACGAACATGTCTTTGCCGTCATAGCGGGCAGCTTCCCAATACCATTCAGGCATGGACTCCCACAGGGTGGTGCCGGGCAGCAGCGCGGACAGATCCTTCGCACCGTTGGATGCGTACAGATCGTTGGTTCCAATGGTGCCATACCAGTTGGCAGTCCACAGCAGATCAACTTCCTGACCCAGCAGAGCGTTGTTGCCCTTCTGGCCATACTCGCTGTCCATGAACTCATGGATATCGATTGCAACTTTGCTTCCCAGCTCAGCCAGTCGGGCGTTGATGGCGTCTTCAACCTTCTGGATGGCGCCTTCGTCCAGGGAAGTCATGTAGCTGTGACGATATAGCCGAACCGTTGTGACGCTTTCTGCTCCCGCGAAGGTGAACAGAGACAACGCCAGGCACAGTGCCAGAACCAGAGAAACGAGTTTCTTCATAGGTAAATTCCTCCTGTATTTTTTTATTTCTAAGCGGGTTTGCTGGTACAAAACCGCCTGAAACCCAGGTAAGTAATGAGATCAGATCATTCCTGATAAAGCGGCTCCGATCCCATTCATCCGACTTCGTTCCCTTATCCTTTCACGGAACCCACAGTCAAGCCCTTGATAAAGTACTTCTGGAAGAACGGATATGCGATAATCACGGGCCCGACGACCACGATAACTGTCGCCATGGTGGCGGAGTATTGAGGCACAGCGTTGCCCATGGCCTGCAGCGCGGACGAGGGAATGTTTTTATTGTTCAGCAGAGTTTCGATTGACTTCTGAATGTTGATCAGCAGTAGCTGCAGGGGCTTCAGATCTGCCCTGTCGATGAACAGGAAGGCGTTCTGCCAGTCATTCCAGTAGGCTGTGGCCATCATGAATCCAACTGCGGCCAGGGACGGCTTCATCAGGGGGAGCGCTATCTGGAAGAAAGTCCGGTACTCTCCGGCACCGTCGATCTTTGCCGCTTCCATCAGTTCTTCAGGAATGGCGCTGTGAATATAGGTTCTCAGAATAATGACATTCATCGTGGATACGCAAAGGGGCAGGATCAGTACCGCCAGGGTATCCTTCAGGCCGTAATACTTGCTAAAGAAGATATAGGCGGAAAGCTGGCCGCCGGAGAAAAGCATGGGAATCAGCAGATAAACGGAAAGGAAACCCTTCAGCTGGAAGTCCTTCCGGCTGATAGAATAGGCAAACATACTCATTACCAGCAGCCCCAGGAACGTGCCCAGCACGGTGACAGAGATTGTGATCAGATAGGACTGGCGAAGCTGGCTGCCATAGCGGAGCACAGCATTCATACCGTCCATGGACCACTGCTTCGGGAAATAGGTAAAGCCGGTGGAATTAATTTCCGTTTCGGCAGTGAATGCGGAAATGACCACTAGTAGAATCGGCAGAAAGCAGAACATGGTGAACAGGAAGAGGCAGATGCCCAGAATCAGCTGTCCCACACTGAAGTGTTTCTTGTGATGAATATCAATCGCCTTCGTCGTCATTTTCTTTGCCTCCTCAGAACAATGCGTTTTCGGGGCTGATTCTGTTCACCATGAAGTTGGCGAACAGCATCAGCAGCAGACCTACCACAGACTGGAAGAAAGTGGCCGCTGCCGTGAATCCGAAGTTGGAATTCTTGGAGATGGCATTGAGCACATAGGAGTCGATAACCTCTGTCGTGCTCAGCAATGCAGAAGTGTGACGGGTCACCTGATAGAACAGACCGGTGTCGGAGTGCATGATGCCACCGACGGAGAGAAGCAGCATAACCGTAATCATGGGAATCAGCGAAGGAAGAGTAATATGTCGGATCTCATGCCATTTGTTGGCGCCGTCAATCCGCGCTGCTTCGTACAGAGAGGTATCAATACCAGCCAGCACAGACATATATAGCACAGAGCCGTATCCTACGCCGTTCCACATTTTGACGATGGTCAGAATCGTTGGCCAGTATTCTGGCTTGCGGTAGAAAGGAATGCTTCCACCAAGGAGGTTATTGATGATACCGGTGCCGGAATTCAGGTAAGCCATGACGATGAACTGAACTGCGGCGTAGGAGACGAAAACCGGCATGATCATAACCGTCTGCATATATTTGCCGAAGCGTTTATGCCCGAACTGGTCGATGGCGATGGCCAGAACCACGTTCAGGAACTGTCCCAGCGCGGTGAAGATCACATAATACATCAGAGTGTTCTTCAGCATCCGATAGAAAACGTCCTTTGACTGCAGCAGAAACTTGAAATTGTCAAGGCCGATCAAGGGACTTCCAAAGATCCCCTTTGTGTAGTCAAACTTCTCAAAAGCAAGGACCAGACCGGTCATGGGAATGTAGTTGATGAACAGCATGATCAGAAATACCGGGAGTGCCATGACAACATAAGCCCGGTTCTTCCAGGTGTTACTTAAGAATTCTTTCACGGCTTTCGACTTCCTTTCGGACGTAAACAAACCGGCATCTCTGCCGATACTGATGCCAACAGAAAACGAAAACGATTTCTGTTGCAAAATTTCGAAACTTTATGTACACTATGATAGCAAGCCAAACCCTCAAATTCCAGTATTATTCTTTCCTAGAGTGGTGAAATTCTTTCCCGTCTGATTTGAAAAAAGAGATGTAAGGAGAAAAATAAGTGCAGCAGAACGAAAAAACGAAAACGTTTTCCGAAACATATCTTGAAATATCAGGGGTATTTCCGTTCAGATACATGACCTATTCCGTGCAAAAAGGTACCATGAATACACAGCTGGTTCATCAGAAGGAATTCTGTCTCATCAGAGTGACAGAAGGGTACGGAAAGATTCACATGATGGAGCCGCCCCAGTGGGAGCAGGAACTGAAAAAGGACGATCTCGTGTTTCTGACTCCCGGGTGTTCCTGGTACCTGATCTGTATGGAGAACAGCGAATTCCGCTGTGAGACAGTACAGTTTTCCGGAAAAGTCCTTCTGTCCGATCTCAGAGATTGTGCAGACATACAGTGCATTCTTCCGCTCAACGACCCAATGAACCCGGAATACATTTATTTTCCGAAAAATAACGGAATGTCTGCCCGGATCATGGAGTGTACGGAAGATATTTTCTCCGGCCAGCTGGATAACAGTGCATTTTCTGCACTGCTGGTCCGGGCGGCGCTTCAGAAAATGATAGCCATGGCATGTGCACAACGTATTATTCAGGGCAGTACCGTTGCGGAAGGCAGTATAACGAAACTTTCGGAACCGATTCGGACGGTCAAGGCATACATTGAGGAACATTATGCAGAATCGCTCAGAATTCAGGATCTGGCTGCTCTGTGTTATTTCAGCGAAACTTACCTGATGAACTATTTTCATGCGCAGACCGGGATGACTGTAATGGAATATGTGAACCAGGTGAGACTTAGAGAAGCATGCAAACTGCTTCTGAATTCAGGTAAATCGGTTGCGGATATTGCATACTCGAGTGGATTCAGAAATCTTTCGAATTTTAATCGGTGCTTTCGCAAGGTGATGGGTATAACGCCTTCTGCGTATCGAAGAGGTCAGAACGCACAAAGGAAAAAGCCGGACTTATGATGCCGGCTTTTTCAATGCTTTGACGGTATCTCCGGGGAGAACCTTTCCGGAAACGCTGATCATCTCGATTTTGGTAGTACGGGGCTTTTCAATCAGGTCAATCAGATGAATGGCGGCCTGACGTCCGATTTCCGGCATGTTCTGCCAGAATGTGGTGAGGTGCGGATACATGTGCTGCATGAGAGGAATGCCGTCATATCCCGCTACCGAAATGTCCTCTGGAATGGACAGACCGGCGTCATGAATGGCATGGATCCCGGCAATACAGGAATAGTCATCCGGAAAAATGATGCAGGTGGGTCGTTTTTCGGCGGACAGAATGGCTTGAGCGGCTCTTGCACTGGCATCTCCATCCTGATAAGGTGCTTCCAGAATATAGGATTCCGGAACTGGCAACCGGTGCTTTTCCATGGCTTTGTAGAATCCGACCAGCCGGGCCCGGGTCACACTGGACTGCAGCCCGTGTACAAATGCGATCCGTCGGTGCCCTTTATTGATGATGTAATCCGTGAGTTCCTCCATGCCTTCCGTGTTATCAGAAAGTATCGTGGAGCAGTTATGAAAGACATGGTCAATGGTGACCGTTGGAATGGAACTCTGGACAAGCTCGATGACCTCGGGCTGTGCAAAGTCCACACAGGCGATGATGACACCATCAACGTTTCTGTACAGGCAATGCTCAAGATAGGACATGGGCTCAGAACCGACATGATGATTGATGAATGTCAGATCATAACCGCGTTGCTCCACTTCATTCTTGAAGCTTTCGAGAACCTGGGAAAAATAGGGATGCGTCAGGCCACTGCTGGCGTCATCAACAAAGAGTACACCGATATTGTGCGTGATTTTGGATTTCAATGCACGTGCTGCGGAGTTGGGCTTATATCCCATTTCCAGTGCTTTCTGCCGTATTTTTTCCCCAGTGGTTTCGTTGATATCATGCGCATGATTCAATGCTTTGCTGGCAGTGGAGATTGAGACTCCGCAGGCAGTGGCAACATCCTTGAGAGAAACCATATACTGACGCCCCCTTCCCAGAAAGAATCCGGGCATACACAGAACAACAAGTCGAAAACGTTTTCGATAATGTAACTTTTTTTCTGCTGCTTGTCAAGGGGTGCAGAACATAAGTTTCGAAGAAACCACGGCAAGACAGAGGCACGGGCAAAATGCAGCCCGGTGCGTTATGACAGGCATGCAAACAGACAGTTAAGACATAAAAAACGGGCATTGTGCGGTTATGAATTCCGGAAAATGAGGCGGCATTTTACAATAAGCATGTCTCAAGGATCCTGTTTCGGAAGAATTGGGGAAGGAGAAACATATGACGACACTTGTGATTGCAGGAATTGTTCTGGTGATTGGTGCCGGTATGCTGGCTCTGGGGTATCTGAAGGCGCCGCCGGATACAGCATATATTATTTCAGGCCTGGGAAAACGTCGGATTCTGATCGGAAAAGCTGGCTGGAGAATACCATTTCTGGAAAGAGTGGATAAACTCAGCCTGCATGTTATGACTGTAGACGTGAAGACAAGTGAAGCCGTACCAACCAATGAGTTCATCAATGTGATGGTCGATGGTGTAGCCAATGTCAAGATATCCTCGGATCCGAATCTGCTGAACCGTGCAGCGGAATCGCTCCTGGGTATGAAACAGACACAGCTTGTTGCCATGGTTACACAGGTTCTTGAAGGGAACATGCGCGAGATTGTGGGTTCGGTCGGACTCAAGGAGATGGTTCAGGACAGGCAGGGAGTTGCGAAAAAAGTCACGGAGAATGTGATTCCTGACATGCAGAAGCTGGGTATAGAGGTTGTGAACTTCAACATTCAGAACTTCAGAGATAATGCCGGAACCATCGAAAACATGGGTATTGATAATGTGGAACAGATCCGAAAGAATGCTCAGATTGCCAAGGCTAATGCACAGAGGGATATTGCCATTGCATCTGCTCAGGCGCAGCAGGAAGCCAATGCTGTCAAAGTGGATGCAGATAAAAAAATGGCGGCACAGAACGCTGAACTTGCAGTTCAGCAGGCTGATATGCAGGTGAAGGCTGATACCAAGAAAGCAGAAGCGGATGCTGCCTACTCAATTCAGCAGGAGAACCAGCGCAAAACTATTGAAATTACCAGAGCGAACGCGGATATTGCGAGAAGAGAAAAAGAAGCAGAACTGGCTGAAAAGGAAATTGCACTGAGAGAACGTCAGCTGGATGCTGAGGTGCGTAAAGCCGCCGATGCACGGAAATATGAGGCGGAACGGGAAGCGGAAGCTGAACTGATTCGACGGGAAAAAGAGGCTGAAGCACGCAAGTACGAGGCAATCCAGGAAGCGGAGGCCAAGAAAGCGGAAGCAGAAGCTGTCAGGTTTGCCATGGAACAGGAAGCGGAGGGTATCCGTGCAAAGGGTCTTGCGGAAGCGGAAGCCATTGAGCGGAAAGCTGAAGCGCAGAAAAAGATGGGCGAGGCTTCTGTACTGGAAATGTATCTGGCAGCGCTGCCTGAGGTGGTCCGGAATGCGGCTGAACCCCTGGCACAGACTTCGAAAATTGTTATGTATGGGGACGGAAATGCGCCGGCACTTGTGCGGGACGTCATGAAGTCTTCCAGCCAGATCATGGAAGGCATGAAAGAAGCAACCGGCATTGACCTTGGAGCACTGCTCCAGGGGTTTGCAGGCGGCAAGGCTGCGGGTACACTGCAGGAAAAGCCAGAACAGGTGACGGAAACCTGAAACCGTTCGGACTGAGCCGGGGCATGCCCCCGGCTTTTTTCGGTGACTTAGACTTGCTGTGTTTCGGAGTGGAGGATATAATGCAGAGGTAATGCGCGTGGGAGGCGAGATGGAATGGGCAGTAAGGGAATCGTGGTTCTGGGTTCCATTTTTGTGGATATTAAGGGGTATCCGCTGTCACAGTATATTCCGTATGGGAGAAATGTTGGACGCGTGGTTCAGACACATGGCGGAGTCAGCCGGAATGTGGCGGAGGATATTGCCAATGTGGAACTGAGACCGACATTCCTGAGTATTGCAGACGAGAGTGGGACCAGTACGGACGTGATTGCCAAACTGAACCGGCATAAGGTCAACACAAGTTATATCCGGCGTACAGAAAACGGACTGGGTACCTGGCTGGCAGTGTTTGACCATAACGGGGATGTGGTGGCTTCCATATCCAAACGGCCGGATATGAGTCCGCTCCTGGATATCCTGAACGAACAGGGTGATGAAGTGTTTTCCCAGGCGGACAGTATTGTCGTAGAGATTGATATGGATTCATCGATCCTCAAGAAAGTATTTACGCTGGCGGAAACATATCATAAGGAAGTTTATGCTGTCGTTTCCAATATGTCCATTGCGATGGAACGCCGTGATCTCCTTCAGCGGACTGGTTGTGTAGTATGCAATCAACAGGAAGCCGGGCTGCTGTTCTCTGAAGATTATGATGAAATGAAGCCGGAAGAACTGAAAGAAGTTCTGATTACAAGGGTCAGGCGTGCGAAGATCAGACGCATGGTAGTCACAATGGGCGCATTGGGCGCGGTTTATGTGGAAGGCGAGCACGCAGGAGTATGCCAGCCTCAGAAAGTGGATGTGATTGACACAACAGGAGCCGGGGATGCATTCTTTGCCGGGATTGCCATTGGACTGACATATGGCAAATCTCTGAAAGAAGCGTGCGGGATTGGCACGAGGCTGGCTTCTTCGGTCATCGCAACCAAGGAAAGTGTCTGTCCGAGGTTCCGTCCGGAGGAGTTTGACCTGCATCCACGTGTGGAGGAATAGAGTATCTGTCTGGATTGCATATGTACCTGCCATCCTGAAAGCAGTGAACTGTGCAGAAACACAAGAAAAAAAGCCCGACTGCAATCGGGCTTTTTGCTTGTCAGAGATTGAGACTCTTTCTGTAACCGTCCAGTTCCTTTTCATTTCCATAGACAAAGTGGTCCGGGAGAATCTCGTTCCATACCGGCTTGTCAACAGAATAATCATGGACAGAGGGATCGTAAACCAGAAGCTTTTTGGTACGTTCCAGGTATGGATTTGGATTGGGTACCGCAGAAAGCAGAGCCTGGGTATAGGGATGAAGCGGATGCAGGAACAGCTCTTCTGCTTCAGCCAGTTCTACAATACGGCCCTTGTGAATGACTGCAATACGGTCTGAAATAAAACGGACTACACTCAGGTCGTGCGCGATAAACATGTAAGTCAGACCACGCTTTTTCTTCAGGTCATTGAGCAGGTTCAGTACCTGTGCCCGGATGGAAACATCCAGTGCAGAAATAGGCTCATCTGCGACTATGAATTTTGGTTCCATAATCAGTGCACGGGCAATCCCGATACGCTGCCGCTGGCCACCGGAGAACTCGTGCGGGAAACGGCTGGAGAATTCCGGCAGAAGGCCGACTTCTTCGAGTGCCTGCTGTACCTTATCCTGACGTTCGAGTTCGTTGCTGTACAGGTGATGATTGATAAGACCTTCGGAGACAATGTAGTCCACCTTGGCACGTTCGTTGAGGCTGGCCATGGGGTCCTGGAAGATCATCTGGCAGCTCCGGATCACGTTCAGGTCCTGTTCCTTGGAAATTTTTCCGTTGATTTTCTGGCCTTCCAGGAGCACTTCACCGGCAGTGATGGGGTTTATGCGTACAATTGCACGCCCGATTGTGGTTTTTCCGGAACCGCTTTCACCAACCAGTGCAAAGGTCTCACCTTTATAGATCGTGAAATTGACATCATCCACGGCAACGAATTTCTTCCGGCCAGAACCGAACGTTACCTGCATGTGCTTGACTTCGATCAGAGGCTGACGATTGGGATCCAGGTGCGGATGATATGCATTCGGATCGGTGCCCTTGGACTTGCCGTCCTGCGTTTCCAGTAGCTTAATCGCGTGCGGTTGTTCCACATGCGGTGCACGTGGGTCACGCAGCCAGGCTTTGACCTGATGTGTTGCGGTGACTTCGTACATGGGTGGCTCTTCCAGGAAATCGATATTCAGTGCATGCTTATTACGCGGGGCAAATGCATCGCCCTTAATCTTGTTGAAAAGGTTTGGTGGAGTACCATCAATTGCCGGAAGCTTTTCACCCTTGACACCAAGCTGCGGAAGTGCGGAAAGCAGAGCCCAGGTGTAAGGATGCCAAGGATCAAAGAAAACCTCATTGGCCATGCCGACTTCAATGACCTGTCCTGCATACATGACGGCTACGCGGTCAGCAACATTGGCAACCACACCCAGGTCATGGGTAATATAGATGATTGTCATGTTCTGCTCT
>ONWQ01000234.1 GCA_900321565.1 uncultured Eubacteriales bacterium | reverse complement strand
CCTGCAGCCCCCGCTGACCACCGTAGCCCTGCCCACACCGGAAATCGGAACACATGCGGCGTTGCATATCATGGAAATGATCAACAATCCCTCCACTGTACCGGCACGCGAGATTCTGCCCTGTTCCATTGTGGAAAGAGGCTCTGTCTGAACCATCCCGGGGCAGCGCGCAACTGCGCGTTGCTTGCCATGCCCGGAATTTGTGGCATACTGATCCTATCAGATCCGGAACAGAAAGGGGATTCCTATGGAAAGTGCAGCAATTCTCAGAACACTTCGTGAAAAAAGGAACCTGACCCAGGAACAGCTGGCAGAAAAGGTGCTGGTCACCCGTCAGGCCGTCAGCCGCTGGGAAACCGGTGAAACACAGCCGAACACAGAAACTCTGAAACTTCTTTCCCGGGAGTTCGGGGTTTCCATCAATACCCTGCTGGGTTCTCCGCGCACACTCTTCTGTCAGTGCTGCGGCATGCCGCTGCAGGAAGATGCATGGATCAGCCGGGAACCCGATGGTACCCTGAATGAAGACTACTGCCAGTGGTGCTATGCCAATGGCCGGTTCGTCTATCCGACCAGAGATTCCCTGCTGGATTTTCTGGTTACACATATGCCCAATCCGGAAGCCCTGCCGGAAGATGAGCTGCGCAGGCGTCTGGATCAGCAGCTTTCCCAGCTGAAGCACTGGAAGGAATGCTGACAGAGTACCTGAAGAGACAGATGGCATGCAATCTGAACCAATTCCAAAGAACCCGTTCTCTGTATCATACAGTCTGGCAGGTTGGGCATTACGTGAATCAAGCTCTGGAAGTGTTGGCATTGGGCACTTCCAGAGCTTTTCATTCAGGCAATGTCTTCCAGTAGACTGCAGACGACAGAACGTCATTCCTGCGCAATCCGTCTCCCGGCTGCAATTTTCGAATTGCTCAGGCTGGAGTCTCTGGACATCCAGGCGCCCGGACTCTTGCTTCCTTGAAATTCATCAGAATGACGTCAGCAAAAACGCCATATAGAATGGTAAAGTCAGAATCTGTCCGGAACGGCCTACGTTATAGTCACCCAGTTTGATCGCACCGCCCACATGGTATTTTTCCGGATGATTGAGTACCGTTTTTGTACTCTTGGTATTACCCGTAGAGGCTTTTACTTCCACCAGAGTGCTTTTGCCTGCATATCGCATCACGAAATCGATCTCCAGACCGGAGTCCTTATGGTAATAATAGAGTTTCCGACCCATTTTTGCCAGAATGCCTGCAGCGAGGTTTTCATATATGGCTCCTTTATACCCGAACAGATTGCCTTGCAGCACATCAAACTGCGTACCATCTTCAAGCATGGCAATCAGCAGCCCGCTGTCCATCATATATACTTTAAACACATCCTGAATTGCGTTCCCATCCAAAGGCAACTCTGGCAATGTCAGATTGTAGCATCGGAGAATAATACCAGCATCCTCAATCCACTGCAGGCTCCCTGAAAACCTGGATGCAGTTGCCCCCTTTTTTACAACAGAATACTGAAACTTTTTGTTTTCTTTACTCAGCTGCCGAGGAATGGACCGGAAACACTCGCGGATGAATGGTTTGTCCTTATCGTCGGCATATTTCACCATGTCATCTTCATAATCATATAGGATACCACGCTGCAATTGGAGCACGGTATTCATCTGATGAGTATTCACAAAAGTTTGCACCACAGCCGGCATTCCACCTACCACTGCATACTGCAACAGCAGCTGACGGAATTTCTCATGCAGCGCCTCCGCCACAGGTGTTTCATTTTTCAGGCATTCTGTCAAATACTGGATCGCAGGCGCTTCAACACCGTTTGCCCACAAAAACTCTTCGAAATCCATGGGATACATTTCTTCGATTTGCTCATATCCCACCGGTATGGATGCGGACCGTTTTCCGTATCCTTTAACGCCCAGCAAGGAGCCTGTTCCGATCACATCATATCGGCCATCTATGGCGAAAAACTTGAGCGCAGTTCTTGCCTCAGGACATTCCTGGATTTCGTCCAGAATAAGCACCGTTTTCCCTGCCTCAAATATGGCGTCAGGTCCCAAAAGAGAAGAAAGCAACATTGTCAGGTGGTCCACTTCCAAGGAACCCGAGAAGACAGAAGCATAGTTTTTGTTTTCATAAAAATTCAGATAGATTTCATGCGGATAGTTTTCCCGGGCAAACTGCCGGACAGTATAGGTCTTGCCACACTGACGGCAGCCCTTAATAATCAACGGCCTATGCCCTTCCGTATCCTTCCATTTTCTGAGGACATCCTCCATTTTTCGTTTCAGCATAGCCAGCCCTCCTCTGATCACAATCAGAGCATATGCGAAGTTTGAATATTTTTCAAGGGACTTTTTGACTTATGTGATATATTTTTCCAACGACTTTTTGCTTGTGCTGTATGTTTTTCAAATGACTTATTGCACTAATTGTATATTTTTCAAGGAACTTTTGCGATGGCATGATTTTCAGCCAGGTCCTCACAGAGTTTTCCGAGCAAAAGCAGGCTAATGTTCACAGGCTTGAGCAATGCTCCCGAAGACAATCCTGGAATCCGCCCATCGTGCCCGGTCAGAACAATACCGCATCGGGCAGCTAAACATCGGGAAATGGAAACACCTGGCAATTACAGGTTCTGACATTTGCCATCACAT
>ONWQ01000221.1 GCA_900321565.1 uncultured Eubacteriales bacterium | reverse complement strand
GGCAGAAGCCTTGTTACCTTCTCACCAGCGGCGAATCCAATTCACTGGCTGCCTCCATGGAGATCGTCAGTTACCTGAACACCCACGGTGGCCGCGGAGAGATCCTGCACGGCGACCCGGAGCGCATATGCCAGCAGATCCAGGCCCTGCGCAATGCCCGCCACGGACTGGACGCACTCAGGGGCAGGACACTGGGGTGTATCGGTACACCTTCCGACTGGCTCATCGCCAGCACGTACGACCCGCAGGCCGTGCACACGAAGCTTGGCCTTGGCTATGTCAGCATCCCGATGGAGGAACTGACGTCTGAAATTGCCCGGGATACATATGAAGAAAACGAGTTCACCCGCGCCTTTGCCGCTGCAGACTTTTCTGCTGAGGAGATCCGGAAGGCACTCGCCGTCTGGGGTGCGCTGGACCGCATTGTGCAGCGGTACCATCTCTGCGGGGTCAGTGTGCGCTGCTTTGATCTCCTCTCCCTGGTCCATACCACGGGCTGTCTTGGCCTGTCCATCCTCAACAGCCTGGGCGTCTATGGCGGCTGCGAAGGCGATATGCCCTCGCTTCTGTCCATGGCCATTCTGGGCAGTGTGACCGGCCAGAGCGTGTTCATGTGCAATCCGAGCCGGTTCGACACGCGCTCCGGCAAGGCCGTCTTTGCGCACTGCACGGTCCCGGTCACCGCACTGCAGTCCTGGCAGCTGAATACGCATTTTGAGTCCGGGATCGGTGCCGCCGTCCAGGGCGTGTTTGACGAGGGCAGCTGTACCCTGTTCAAGTGTTCCGGTTCCCTGGACCGCTATCATGTCCAGGAAGGCGGCATCTGCCCCGCGCCCTTTGATCCCATGCTCTGCCGCACCCAGGTCACGGTCCGGCTGGACGACTTTGAGTATTTCCTCAAAAACCCCATCCACAACCACCATATCCTGTGCAAGGGTCAGCATGCGGCTGAACTGAGAGCCTTCTTCGATCTTCTTGCGACCTCCGCAGACTGCTGAAGCGCGTCTGCATGCAGGGCAACCGGCCTCAGCCGGAATCCATAGATTACTGCACATGGGAAAGGTGTTTCAGCACCGAAAAAGCGCCCCGGAGCCAGGCTCCGGGGCGCTTACGTATCCGTCAGGATTATTTGGCAGCGACAAAGCGGTCATACTGTGCCTGCTTTACCTTCAGCAGTTCTTCGATCTGCAGGCCCTGCAGGGCTGCGATATAGCTGTCGAACTCGTCCTCGATGGAATAGGTTCCGCTGATGAAGCCCACAGCGCGCTCGTCCACGTAGGTCTGCAGGTCTACCATGTACATGCTCAGTGTGTTTGCTTCCTCAGTGGTGGAGTACACGACCGGGAACGGAGCACGGATGTAGGGCTCTTCGAACTCACGGTCATTCTGCACATGCCACGGAGCCAGCAGCACGTCGGTGGCGGGCACAGACTGCTGGGAAGGCATGTTCGGAGCATTGATGCCCAGGCCCTGGAACCAGGTGGAGTCCTCGGTTGTACGCGGCAGGAAGTGGCGGTTGCCTTCGGCATCCACTTCATAGGTCAGGCCTTCTTCGCCCCAGACATACAGGTCCTGAGCTTCCTCGCCCATGGCGTAATCCAGGTACTTGATGGCAGCTTCGAGATTGGCGCTCTTGGCATTGATGCCGAATACATTGCTCACAGGATTCCGGCCGACATAGAAGCCTTCATGGTCGCCGCTGAGCGGAGCCACGCCGACAAAGATGCCATGCTCGCCGTCATATCCGGGGGCATTCTGGGAATACAGGGTGGACATCTGCCAGGAGAAGTCATAGGTCACACCGGTGAGATCGTTGGCGCAGCGCTCCACGATCTGGTCACGGTTCAGGCTGGTGAATTCCACTTCCAGCAGGCCTTCATTGTACAGGCCGTTGAGGAAGGTCAGGTATGCCTTGTAGGCTTCGGATTCATAGGCAGCATAGTGCACGACACCCTCGTCGTCGGCATAGAAGCCGCTGACCAGGTCCAGACCGAAAGCCGGGCCGAACATATAGGGCAGGAAGGCGCTCTGAATGCTCATCGGGATCTCATCCGTGGTATCGCCATTGCCGTTCATGTCGTTTTCCTTGTAGTAGCGCAGCATCTCAACGAACGCATCCAGGGTTGTGGGTGCTTCGATGCCGGCCTTTTCCAGCCAGCGCACGTTATACATGAGCACAGGCTGATAGTTGTTGGTGACCACGGTCTGCGGCACATAGTAGATGTGTCCGTCCACAGCGGTCAGAGAGCCCTTGATGATCGGGTTCTCGTCCAGGAACTTCTTGTAGTTCGGCATGATGTCGAAGTGTGTATCCAGCGGCTCAAACAGTCCGGAGGACAGATAGATCTGGTTCGTGTCAAGGTCAGGCAGCATGATCACGTCCGCCAGGTCCTGGCCGGAGGCCAGCATCGGGCTGACAGACTCGGCATAGGTGCCGGGGTCCAGCAGGTTCCAGTTCACATTCACGCCGGCATTATCCGCAATCTTCTTGAGAAGGTATGCGTCCTTGAGGTCAACCGTGGAGTAGTAGGAGTTGATGGCCAGCTGGCTGATCGTGGGGTTCTCCGCCAGAGCGGAAGCGCAGCCCAGAAGCAGGCACAGCGCGAGCAGGATACTCAGAGTCTTTTTCATTGGGATTCCTCCTTAGTTTTATTGCAGCGGACGCCTGTCCGCAGGATTACATGTGGAATGGTCCGTCAGCCCTTGACAGCACCAAGCATGGTACCTGTGACCAGGTATTTCTGGACAAACGGTGTGATGCAGAAGATCGGCACCGCGGCCAGGACAATGCATACATACCGGATCTTCAGCGTATTGCGCGCTGCAGCATCCGCTGCCGCAGTCCCGGCTGCCTGAAGGACTTCCGCCGAAGAGCTCAGCAGCACGCGCCGCAGGAACATCTGCAGCGGCTGCAGTTCTGTCTTGCCCAGGTACAGCATGCCGCTGAAGAAATCATTGTAGCGTGCCACGGCATAGTACAGTGTCAGTACAGCCAGGGTCGGCTTGATCAGCGGCACCGCAATATGCAGCATCATGTACCAGTCGCTCGCGCCCTCCAGGGATGCGTTCTCGAACAGGTCCTCGGGCACGCTCTCCATGGCCGAACGGCAGATCATCATATTATAGGTGCTCAGCAGCACCGGCAGGATCAT
>ONWQ01000409.1 GCA_900321565.1 uncultured Eubacteriales bacterium | reverse complement strand
CTGCCGCCGCTTTTCGTCCCGCACGGCCGTGGTCCCGGTCAGGATTCTGGATACGGTCGCCGGGCTGACACCCGCTTCCCGTGCAATATCATAAATGGTCATGCGTTTCACTTTCCGGCTCCCCTCCTGACATGCTCATTGTGTATATCTGAAAAACTGCCTGTTTTCACAGAAAAAAAGGCTTTCCGTTCCCCGGCTTCCGCCTTCAAGAAGGAATTCCGGGGCTTTTTCTGTGCTGCTTTAGGATGCAGATATGGGTCCGCCCGACCCGGATACTCTGTTCAGAGGGTATTGTACCAGAAAAACAGGTTTCCGCAAGCTTCAGGGCGGATCAGGATCTGCGCCGTTTCTCTGCAGCAGCTTTTCTCCCCCCGGTCCTGAGAGAACCGGACTGCCCGGATGCCGCCATGCTTTCTGACGGATGCCTGTCCCGCCTCTGCCGTCTCTTGCATAGCCGGTATCCCCGCGCCATGCACGCTCAGCGATGACCGGACAGATCCGCTGCATGCCCCGCCCCGGAGGACGGGGCATACATGCCGCCGCTTTCTGCGCCCGCCGGTCTTTCAGTCGATTTCCCAGATCACGGTCACTGTGTCCGAAATCTCAATATCATCCGGTTCCATGTCCATGTCATAGCTGTCAGACGCTCCGGCCATGGCCTTCATCGGCATGGCGTCCGCCATGAGCATACGGTCCATCGGGCGTACCTCCAGATCGATCTCACCCCAGGAATAGTCGATATTCTGAATCTCCTTCAGCCGGACGCCTGCTGCCTGTGTCAGTACCAGAGCCTTGGCCCTGGCATCCACGACCGCTTTTCCAAGAAGCTCGTTCTTGGCCGCTTCGGGATCCTGCACGGTATAGCTGAGACGGAATTCCGGCCTGACCGGGCAGTGTGCCAGTGCATAGACCATCCTGCCGAGAAGTTCATGATCGGACGGGAACTCGATTTTCAGTTCCTGGTGCACCTTATACCCCACAAAGCGCTGCCGGTAGACATCGTTTTGTTTGTAGCTCTCGTATTCTGTGTTTACGTTGAAGTTCAGTGTCTTCAGGTCCGACCGCTTCAGGCCAAAGCCTGCCACCAGGTCCTTGAGCTGTTCCACATCCACCGAAGCACGCCTGAGTGCTTCACTGTATTCCATAGTGATTCCTTCGATTTCCATGACGATTCTTGTCATGTCCGGTCTGACCCGGATCTGCCCTTTTCCTGTGACCCTGATCGTTCTCATATTTTCCTGCCTCCTTACGTATACTGCCCGTGCAGTTTTTCTCCGGATCTCCCGGATGGGTTCTGCATCTGCCATGCAGCCGGTTTTGTTCAGCACCCTCAGTATACCCGCTCCCGGCAGACAAATGGTCGACTCGCAGGCGACAAATGCCGGATGGATCATCCGGTTCCCGTACACTGGACACGGAGAAGATTCAGGATGCGCTGAAAAGACCCAACTCCAAAGCATGCGTAAAAGCTGGAAATGAACTGCATAGGCATCCTCTGCCGGACCATGACAGAGCTGAATATAGTGCAGATGTCCCCGTCGATACAAAAGGGTTCTCCGATGACCAGATCTGTCTTCAACGACCTGACAGAACATTGCTGTTTTTATGTATATTAAGAATCCCGGCCAGTATCTGACCAGGAATCTCGGGTGGAGCGACTGAGATGTTTCATTCTCCCAGGTAGGCCACAGGAAACTTTTTTCTGCGACAAGCCGTATACCTGTGTGAGCATCTCGCACCATCAGCCTGCATACGGCTGATCTGCAAGAGTCCCATAGGTTTTCACGATCTTCCGGTCGTCCATTTTGATCGCAGATGTGCTTCAACCGTTGTAAAGCAATATGGGTATTACCAGGCAAACAGATCATCAAGCGTGATCACATTTGAGAAAACTCCGCTGTACTCATTACTCAATAAGCCAAATGTCGTAATAAGCGTATGGTGAATTACTATTTTAGGCGAGATCTTCGAAGCAAGAATCATCCGTCTGGTTGACAAAACCTGGTAGTAACTCTTGTCAACAGAGAATAATCCGCCGTGATATTTGATCTCACACATGTTCAGCACGCGATCCTCTCTGTCCAGAAGCAGATCGATCTGTGTACCGCCTAATTCCTCATCTGACCCAATCCACGCAGACTGAGTCGTCTGAACGCCATAAATATCCAGTGCCTTTTTGATCTGATCCACATGCTGAAAACAGATATTCTCAAAAGCCAGTCCTCTCCAGGAAACAATCTTCTGTGCATTCTGATTCTTCGTCCAATAGTGTTCATCCGGTTTGTGTGGCTGCTCCATAAAGTGAATCCAGAACAAACAAAATGGATCCGTCAGCATATAGCAGACTTCACTTTTTTTCCTTCCAAACGGAACATACCGGACCACAAAATCACTTTCAACAAGTGATTTTAAACAATTTGACAATGTACCGCCAGACGAAAATCCGAGTTTATCTGCAATTTCATTTCTGGTATATCCGCTTCGACGTGTTGCCAGAAACCGGACGATTGCGATGATTGTAGAAGGATTATTGAAAATGGAGGTAAACAGTCGATTGAATTCGTCTTTCAACATTGCACTTCTGGAAAAAAGGATCCGGTCTATATTCTGTGGCAGGCTGAGCCCAGGATCAAAATAATCCAGATAATACGGAATTCCTCCCAGAATCATATATGCCTGTGCAATATCGTAGCGGGATAAACGAACTTGATTTTCTTCAAAAAACTGTTCACATTCATTCAGATTAAAGGGAGACAGCCGTATCTGGCAGGTTAGCCTGTTGTAAAGGCCTCCATGGTTATTGATCAGCCGGTCAATCATCCAGGAACTTGCACTGCCGCATACAATGAGCATCAGATTGTCACGATGGCATCCCCAATTATTCCAGAAGCTTTCCAATGCGGAAACAAAATGAGACCTGGGCGTATCGAGCCAGGGAAGTTCGTCCAGGAAAACAACCTGACGGGAT
>ONWQ01000082.1 GCA_900321565.1 uncultured Eubacteriales bacterium | reverse complement strand
CGGATGCCCGTCAAAACAGGTAGCCACTGAGGAGGGCGTGCCGGGAATGTGCAGAAGAATGGCGGAAATCAGACCGCCGGAAATGGCGCCGATAAACAGTGCCATCAGCAGCGTCATGGCATTGGAGGATGTCATGGCGTAGGTTACTGGCAGGAACAGCGCAATGGCCATGGTTGCGGACAGTCCGGGCAGAGCGCCGAACACGATACCTACGGCTACACCGACGAGCATCAGGAAGATGCCTGTGGGTGTCAGTACAGTGGCAAAACCACCACCGATCAGTTGCAAGGTTGACATGATCCGTTTCTCCTTTCTACCATCATGAATCAGAATCCGAGAAGGCCTTCAATGAGACCACGCGGCAGCAGCTGCTGCAACCCGATACGGAACGCCACGAAGACCAGGGCAGTAAATACCACGGCAACAATGGCAAAAAGCACATAATTGCGCTTTTCCTTGGGCGCGAGGATGTTCATCTGAAGGAACAGGTAGATGATGGTGGACAGGATGAATCCCAGGTACGGCATGACGAGAATGTAGCCGATGATGACAGCAAATGTGAAAACAACGGCCATGATATCCCCGCGGTCTGCTTTTTTGCCTTTTTCTTCCTTGGTATCCGGAGTCTTCAGCTTACGGATGCCCTGGATGATACAGACAATAGACAGGATGGCCAGCAGTACGCCCAGAAGTGTGGGCATGATCTTGGCGCTTGCATAGCCAGGTGTCAGCTTGGGACGGGTCTTGATCTGCTGGGCAAAGATCAGGTAGAAACTGCTGAACAGCAGCATCACAATGCCCAGGATCAGGTCCCTGCATTTTTTGAATGACATACGAATCCTCCTCCATAATGAAAGTGTGCCTGATTCACTACATGCAAAAAGTGTGCCAACCTGAAAACAGAATATTCTTTCCTATTAATAGGAACCCTGCAGGAAAAATTGTAAGCTGAGTAATTCAAACGGAGTGGGTTTCGGATATGATTCCGGAGAATGTTTCATGGTTTCACATGGTTTCACAATGAAACCACAATATAGTTTCATTGTGAAACCATGTTGCGGTTTCCGGTCGCAGTCTGACCGGATGTGATGGGAAAATCCGGGAAAAAGAAAGAATTCAAATTTTTTTGTGCCTTTAAAAAAGAATTTGGCACGGAATTCGCATGACCTATATCAGATGGACGAATATGTCCTGACATTACAAGGAGGAAGACCTTATGAAGAAACTGTTTGCCGTTGCTCTCGTTCTGATGATGGTGTTCGCCAGCGTTTCTGCTCTGGCAGACTGGCCTGAGCGCTCCATCGAACTGATCGTACCTGCCAACCCCGGCGGAGACACCGACGCCAATGCCCGCGCTCTGGCTGCTGCCCTGAATGAAGAACTGGGCTGGAACGTGATCGTGACCAACATGTCCGGTGGTTCCGGTGCTGTGGCTTTCGAAGACCTCCTGAGCAATCCTGATGACGGCTATCGCTTTGTGTTCTATCACAGCGGCGCCTGCATCACCCAGATGCTCGGCATGTATGAAGAGTTCAACGTACTGGACGATTTCAAGCTTGCTGGTATGCCGTTCCTGGATTACTCCAATGCTTTCGTGATCAATACCGCGAACTCCAAGTTCAGCGATCTGGAAACCATGGTTGCCTACATGAAGGATCATCCCGGTGAAGTGACCTTCGCAACCGAGACCGGTTCCTTCACCCACCTGCACTGCGTTGCCTTCGAACAGGCTGCTGGTGTGGAATTCTCCATCGTGGATGCCGGCACTGCTGCTCAGAAGACCACCGAACTGCTTGGCAACCGTCTGGACGTCATCGGCACCCAGGCTGGTCTGGTCAAGGACTACTATGCTACCGGCGAATTCAAGTGCCTGGGCGTCCTGGCTGACGAACGCCTCGAAGGTGCTCCTGACATCCCCACTCTGAAGGAACAGGGCTACGATGTTGTCTTCTCCAAGTTCTTCTATCTGGCTGCTCCGAACTCCGTGGATGACGCTGTGATCGCTGCCATGAATGAAGGTCTGGCCAAGGTTGTGGATAACCAGGGCCTGAAGGACTATGCTGTGAAGCAGTGGGTCAACATCTCCAGCATGACCGCTGAAGAGACCGAAGCTTACTATGGCGAACAGTATAACCTGTATGCCAGCTATCTGGCTGATTACATCGAGTAATCTCCTCCTGAACCGGGCTGCTGCATTTCTGTGCAGCAGCCCATTTTTCGGTCTTTTCGCAGGAAAATGCCTCTGGTATAATAGCCGGGAATTGAGGTGAACCGCTGCATGACCAAGATTGCCTTTGTAATGCCGGACCCGCAGCTGGTCAGGGTTGTGGACGATGCCTGGAAACTCTATGAAAAACTCTTTGGCAAAAACCATGAGATCCGTTATACCGTGGATTGCGCTATTCAGCCGGAAGTGATCGTATCACAGCATTTTGACGCAGATGTGATCGTATCACGCGGTGGCACGGCAGCCAGTCTGAAGGCGCGCAATGTCCTGACACCTGTAGTGGAGATTCCCATTACCAAGTCAGATATGGAGACATCCATACGGATGGCGTTTGAACGCTTCGGGGAAATGCCCATGGGTGTGGTGGGAACCGTCAATACCATCCGCAGTATCTATTTCATGCATCCTGATTATCCTGTGCCGGTCAGACCATACCCGACGATGAGTGTCAATATCCGGGACCTGGTTGACGGGATGGAACGTGCCGTGGCAGACGGCTGCAAGCTGATCCTGGCCGGGCATCAGACCTGTGACTACTGTGATAAGCATGGAATCCCTGCCGGCCTGATCTATTCTTCCGTGGAATCTGTTTTCCTTGCGATCGTGGAAGCCGTGCGATGCGCCGGTGTTAGTCAGGTGGAAAAGGAGAACAGCCTGATGTTCCGTGCTGTGGTGGATCACTTGTTTGAGGGGATCATCACAGTGGACAGGGATAACCGGATCCGTACAATGAACCCGGCTGCTGCAGAACTGCTGGGAAGGAAGGTTCAGGACTGTGTCGGCCAGCCGGTACAGATGGCACTTCCGGAAGGCAGGCTCAGTGCGATTCTGAGTGGAGACCAGAACTATACCAATGAAATCCTCCGGATCGGCGAAAACAACTGTGTGCTCAACTGCGTGATCATGCATGATGAAGGGCGGCGACTGGGCACAATGGTCACATTCCAGGCAGCCCAGAGTATTACGAATGCGGAAAGCCGGTTGCGTGACCGGCTGAGGGTAAGCGGACATCTGGCGCGGTATCATTTTGATGATATTCTCGGGAACAGTCCTGCCATTCAGACTGCGATCCGGCAGGCACGCCGGTTTGCACATGTGGACAGCAATATTCTTCTGATGGGTGAGACAGGAACCGGCAAGGAACTGTTTGCTCAGTCGATCCATAATGAAAGCGAACGTGTTCACGGGCCGTTTGTGGCGGTGAACTGTGCAGCAATACCCGAAAACCTGATGGAAAGCGAATTGTTCGGGTATGAAGGTGGCGCATTCACAGGAGCAAGCAAGACCGGCAAGGAAGGCCTGTTTGAGGCCGCACATGAAGGCACCATCTTTCTGGATGAGGTCAGTGAGATTCCGCTGACGCTGCAGAGCCGGCTTCTGCGTGTGATTCAGGAGCGTGAAGTGCGCAGAGTGGGAGCGAACCGGGTGATCCCCATCAATGTACGCATCATCTGCGCCACCAACCGGGACCTCCTGGAAATGATCCGGCAGGGGAAGTTCCGTGAGGACCTGTACTACAGACTGAAAGTGTTGTCGGTTCAGCTGCCGCCACTGCGTGCCCGGGAAGAGGATATGAACCTGATCATGCAGCATTATCTGTCCTATTATGCACGCAAGTTCGGCAAAGCCCAGATCATCCTTTCTCCCGAAGCTGCTGCCATGATTTCAGGGTACGCATGGCCGGGGAATATCCGGGAGATCCGGAATATCAGTGAACAGCTGGCGGTACTGTGCGAAAGTGATACGATTATGGTCCAGGATGTGGCGGCGGTACTCCCGTCAGAACAGCCGGTGCGCAGAGTGTCAGGTGTCCGGGACAATGGGGACCCGTCCCTGAGCGGGCTTGAAAAACGTCAGATCCTGGAAGTGCTTTCCCGGACCAAAAGCCGGAAGGAAGCGGCAGAGATTCTTGGAATCAGCAAGACAACCCTGTGGCGTAAGTGCAAGGAACTGGGACTGGAATGAAAGGAAAACATGGAATGAGAAAGCTGATCGTAACCATTGGTGTACTGGAAGCATGTCACCGGGAGAAGATCCGAGCTGCTGCGGAAAAGCGCGGGTTTGAAGTATCGTTTTTTGAAAATGAACAGGAGTCACTGCCGCATCTCACGGATGCAGAGGTTGTCTTCGGGCAGGGCGCAGTCCTGGCCAAAAACAGTCCGAACCTCAGATGGCTGTGTACACCCTCAGCCGGTGTAAACCAGTTTCTGGGTGAACATGTGTTTGCTTCCCCGGAGGCAGTGCTGACGAATTCTTCAGGCGCTTACGGCGTGACGATTGCGGAACATGTGGTCATGCTGATTCTGGAAGTCCTGCGCCGGCAGCAGGATTACACGGAAATAGTGAGCCGCAGGGAATGGATTCGGAACCTGCCTGTACGATCCATCCGTGACAGCCGGATCACGCTTCTGGGGACCGGAGATATCGGCCAGGAGGTCGCGATACGCCTGCGTGCCTTCGGGCCTGCGTGCATGACCGGTGTCAATCGCAGCGGCAGAAACCCGGGTGAAAGGTTTGACTGTGTGGTAAGGCAGGATGCACTGGATTCAGTGCTGCCGGAGACGGAGATCCTGATCATTTCCCTGCCTGGCACGGCGGACACATTCCATATGCTGGATGCACGCAGGCTTGCCATGCTGCCGGAGCATGCACTGGTCGTGAATGTCGGCAGAGGCACTGTGGTGGATCAGAAAGCGCTGGAACAGGAGCTGCGTGCTGGGCGCCTGTGTGCAGCACTGGATGTGTTTGAGGAGGAACCGCTCCCGCCGGAAGACAGCCTGTGGACGTGTCCGAATCTGCTGATGGCTCCGCATGTGGCCGGCAATATGACGCTTCCCTATACAAAAAACAGGATTGTGGACCTGTTTCTGGAAGACTTTGAACGCTACTGTGACGGAAAGCCGCTGGAGCGGAAGGTGGACCTGAAAAAAGGCTACTGAGATACGGAATCCCATTTACGCTGCGCAAAAGCGCAGCGTTTTAATTTCCCGCTAACTGAGCGTTAAGAAAACCCGGAAAACCCTGTCCTTTTTGCAACCGTTTTCTATAATGAAACACGTTGGATCGCGTCCCTGCATGTTCTTCTCCGTAATATGAAAGTGTGCCTGACAATCATATTGCTGCAAAAGAGGTGTTCTCATGCGATTCAAAAAGTACAGGGATCTGGGTTTTGGTGTCGCTGCCCTGCTGTTCAGTGCCTTTTACCTGATCAGTGCGGAACAGATCAAAACCCGGCCCAAACTGACTCCTTCATATGCCAGTGCTAAGATCATGCCGGTCCTTCTGGGTGTTCTGCTGGCTGTGCTGTCGGTGGTCTGTATCATTCAGGGGATCCGGAAAATCAGGAGTGCGGAAACAGAATCGTCGCAGACTTCCGGGAACAAGGGCGACGCGATGGCGGTTCTGCTTACATTTCTCGTGATTATCGGGTATATCCTGATCATGCCCATGGCAGGGTTTATCCTGTCAACCATACTGTATCTGTTTCTCCAGATGCTGGTGCTTGCACCGAACGAAAAGCGCAATCCTGTGCTGTTTGCCATCATTGCAGTGGTATTCACGGCACTGGTTTTTGTGGCATTCCGTATCGGGCTGCAGCAGCTGTTGCCGCGCGGCGTGATTGAAAACCTGCTCGGCTTCTGACGGCAAAGAAAGGAGTAACAGATATGTCAACCATGCAACTGATCGGTGGCGGTTTTGCCACTGTACTGACCCCCACCGGCATCTTTCTGATGCTCATCGGTGTGGCAGTGGGTATCGTATTCGGCGCTCTGCCCGGATTGTCCGCAACCATGGCCATTGCGCTGTTCCTGCCTGTCACCTATGCCATGGCGTCAACGGATGCCATGACACTGCTCATGTCCCTGTTTATCGGTGCCATTTCCGGCGGTCTGATTTCCGCCATTCTTCTGCACATTCCCGGCACGCCCTCCTCAGTGGCTACCTGTTTTGACGGGCATCCG
>ONWQ01000100.1 GCA_900321565.1 uncultured Eubacteriales bacterium | reverse complement strand
ATGGGTTGACAGTGTGTTCTTGTTTTTGTAGAATCATGTCGAAACAACGTTCTGTATAAATGAACACAATCCGGCTGATGGTTTCAGATGGACAAGAAAAGGAGGGATTCTCCGGTGTCGACGATGACTCCAACGGTAAAGAGGAAGAGAAAATGGGTCAAGCATCTGGTGGAAAGCCGCTGGCTGCTCCTGATGTTCTTCCTTCCGCTTGTCTATTTTATTGTATTCAAGTATGGTGCCATGACCTGGCTGGTCATAGCATTCAAGAAATTCAGCGCTGTGAAAGGAATCTGGGGGTCGCGCTGGGTCGGGACCAAGTACTTCGTACAGTTCCTGAATGATCCCTATTTCTGGAAGCTGGTCCGGAATACGGTGGTCATCAACCTTCTGCTGATCATCTTCTCCTTTCCGATTCCGATCCTTTTGAGCCTTCTGATCAATGAGCACCGCGTCCGCCAGTTCCGCAAGACCGTGCAGACGATCAGCTACATGCCGTACTTTGTTTCCACTGTGGCAGTCTGTGGTCTGATTACAACCATGCTTTCTTCAGACGGCATGGTGACCAATGTACTGAAGGCCATTACCGGAAACACTTATTCCTACCTGACAGATCCGCAGGCTTTCCGGGTAATCTATATTATATCGGAAATCTGGTCCACGGCAGGGTGGGGAAGCATCATTTACCTTGCTGCCCTGACAGGCATAGATCCCGGACTGTATGAAGCAGCTCAGATCGACGGTGCCAGCCGCTGGAAGCAGGTGCTCCACATTTCCCTTCCGGGGATTGCGTCCGTCATCTCCATTCAGCTGCTTCTTACCATCGGCCGCATGCTGGATATCGGCTATGAGAAAATCCTGCTTCTGTATACCGGCGCCACCTATGAAACGGCGGACGTTGTATCTACCTATCTGTATCGCCGCAGTCTTCTGACCGCTGACTATTCCTACGGTTGTGCCATCAGTCTGTTCCAGGGCATCATGTCCCTGCTGCTGGTCTCGGCAGCCAACCAGGCAGCCAGGAAGATCGGCGAGACGAGTCTCTGGTAAGGGGGTGCAGGATATGGAAAACAAGGTAATGCATCCGACCAAGGTACGGCAGTCCTCAGGTGACCGCCTCTTCGGAATCTTCAATACCATTCTTCTGGTTCTGTTCTGCCTGTTCATTCTCTTCCCGCTGGTGCACATGCTGGCCGTGTCCTTTTCAGGCGGCATGTATGTGCTGCGGGGTGAGGTCACATTCATTCCCAAGGGCCTGACGCTGGATACCTATAAGGCACTTCTGAGTGACAACTCCATTCCGCACGCCTACTGGAATACCATCAGGTATACCGTGCTGGGTACAGCCCTGGCTGTCTTCATGACATCCCTGTGTGCATACCCGCTCTCCAGACCGCGCTTTTTCGGCCGTAAGTTCTTCAACTTCCTGGTGATCTTTACCATGCTGTTCAATGTCGGCATGGTGGCCAACTTCATGGTGGTCTACTCCCTGGGACTGAAGAATACGATCTATGCGATCCTGCTGCCCACGGCCATCAATGTATATAACATGGTGATCATGCGCACCTTCTTCCAGAATATTCCGGAGGAACTCTATGAATCCGCGAACCTGGACGGTGCCAATGACATGCGTACCTATCTGCAGATTATTCTGCCCATATCCAAACCGGTGATCGCCAGCATGGTCCTGTTCTATGCTGTCGGCAAGTGGAATGAATTCATGCCGGCACTGCTGTATATGGATAACAAGGCGGATTTCCCCATGCAGCTGATCCTGCGCAATATCGTGCTTTCCAGTCAGGCAACCAGTGCCTCGGCGGATACACAGCTGGTCAGCCAGGGCATCAAGTATGCTGCCATCTTCATCACGATTGCTCCGATCCTGGCAGTCTATCCGTTCCTGCAGAAATTCTTTACCAAAGGCATCATGATCGGCTCCCTGAAGGGCTGATCCCGGATGTCCCCTGCATTGTTTTCCTCAGGCCGCACCGGTTTCTCGGGAAACAGGTACGGCTGAGAAATATGGTTCCCAATGACACCGAAAGAGGAAAGAAAGGAAGTTGTCTATGAAACGTCTGCTTTCTCTGATTCTGGCGGCAATGATGCTGACTGCGATGATTCCGCTCATGGCTTCTGCTGAAGCACCCTTGGAAGTCACACTGGCTCTGTCAGAAGCTTCCCTGCAGCCCATTCTGCAGGATACTGTCAATATCAAGTTTATCGAAGAAAAGTTCGGGATTCATATCAACCTGCAGCCGATCCCGTCCAGTGACTACACAGCCAAGGTTGCCTCCTTCTTCTCCACCAATGACCTGCCCGACCTGATCGCCGGTGCATCCCTGAGCACTTTCCAGGGCATTGAAGACGTGGATGAAATGCTGGTTGACCTGTATGACTATCGTGACTGCCTGCCCACCTATCTGGGACTGATTGAGGCGGATGACCGTATTGCGGCCACCAAGACCTATGAGACCCAGGAAGAAGACGGCAGCAAGTCCCTGTATCTCATGCGTGACCTCGAGTACAACCGTATTGACATCGCCCCCATCGGCCAGATCCGTCTTGACCTGCTTGAGGAACAGGACATTCCGATGCCCAAGGACTGGGACGAACTCTATGCGGCCATGCTCAAGATCAAGGAAAAGCATCCCGACGTAACCTTCTTCTCCAGCCGTGGCGGCACCAACCGTCTGATCGGTGCTCTGGCCTATCCTATGGGCTCCGGCGGATTCGGCACCTTCGACTCCACCCGTGGCATGTACTATGAAAAGGACACCGACAAGTGGACCTATGGTCCTGTGCAGCCTGCTTTCAAGCCTGTGATTGAATACCTCGCCAATGCATGGAAAGATGGCCTGGTCGATCCCGACTATGCTACCTGCACCCGTGACGAACTCTGGGAAAAGATCACGACCGGCAAGGTTGTCTATTTCAAGGATAACGACTCCTTCCTGGCCCGCGTGTTCCAGCCTGCATTTGATGCAGCCGGCCAGGGCTGGAAGATGGTCATCGTACCTCCGCTTGCCAACAAGGTCACCACGACCCGTGAACTGCGCTATGAACGCGACTGGTCCGACGGTATCGTCATCTCCAAGAAGTGCCCTGAAGTTGAGCGCGTTCTGAAGATGCTGGACTGGTGCTTCACTGAAGAAGGCGTCAAGGTCATGAACTTCGGTATCGAAGGCGAGACCTATTACATGGACGAAGAAGGCCATCCGATGGTTGTGGATTCCATCCTCGAAGAGACCAAGGATGCTGTGGACCAGTTCAACGCGATCCAGTCTATCCTGGGCGTCGGCTGCTGGGCATGGACTCCCTACATCGATGAAGGCACATACCTGCAGACCTCCGGCCAGCTCTTCATTGACCTGGGCGAAGAGATCCGCGGCTATACAGAAGCCGGTCTGATCGACTTCAAGCCTCTGGTACCTTCCTTCACCACAGAAGAGAACGAAAAAGTGGCTGAGCTCGAGCTCCGCCTGACCACTATCTTCGACAGCCAGATCGATGCGTTCATCACCGGTGCCCGCAGCATGGACGAGTGGGATGCCTTTGTGGCTGAACTCAATGCCAATGGCGTGGCTGAACTCGAGGAGATCTTCAACACAGCCTATAAGCGTTAATTATTCTGTTCACTTTTCCGGGGAGGCGCGTAATCCCGAGTACGCCCTCCCCATTTCTGACGGAGCAGAGGAACCATTATGAAAGGAGCCGCTGACAGACAGCGGGTGAAATCATGCTTCAACTGAGAACACATCAGCTCGTGATTGATATCAAGAAAACTCTGGCACACCATGCATCGACGGT
>ONWQ01000192.1 GCA_900321565.1 uncultured Eubacteriales bacterium | reverse complement strand
GTCGCCAGGCCTTCAGCTGCAGAAGCCACCTTTCAATCACTGCAGGCACAGGTCATCGATCTGTTGAAACGCCAGCACGCATTCAAAGAAAGGGAATCGCGCACAGATGACACGGTTTCTTCTGTATCTCATACGTCTTTACCGCACAAGGCTCAGCAGCCATAAAAGACGACCAACATGCCGCTTTATTCCAACATGTTCCGAATATGCCCAGACAGCCATAGAACGATACGGAGCATGGAAAGGTGGGCGGATGGCGATCCGTCGTTTATTGCGCTGCCATCCTTTATGCCGTGGAGGCTACGATCCGGTTCCGGAGGATCCTCTGACAACAATAAGGAGGGAATAGACCCGAATGAACTTCACCCAGTTTCTTGCGGATATCCTCGGTGGTATCAACAGCGTTTTTGGCAATTACGGCTGGTCCATCATGGTCTTCACACTGCTGATCCGTTTGGTTCTGATGCCTTTTGACTACAAGAGCCGTGTCAGTATGCGCCGCATGTCAGACCTGCAGCCGCAAATTGCTGTATTGCAGAAGAAGTATGCCAAGGATCAGGCCAAGCTTAACCAGAAAACCAGCGAATTGTACAAAAAGGAGCGCATCAATCCTTTATCAGGTTGTCTGCCATTGCTCCTTTCCTACCCGATCCTGATCGCCATGTTCGGTGCCATGCGCCATATTGCCAATGAGCAGGTGGTCCAGCAGGTGCTCGCTATTTTCCAGAATCCTGACGCTCTGCCCAAGTTCGAAAGCTGGCTCTGGGTCAAGAATATCTGGATGCCGGACAGTCCGTTCGCCTCCTGCGTACCGGATCTGAATGTATTGCGGCAGGTGCCTGCTGATATCTGGCAGCGTTTCATGACCCCTGAAGTCCTGGCTGCGCTCCCCGGTGAACTGAGTCAGCTGACTGTAGATAGCTTTTCTTCTGCACAGCTTCAGGCAACGATTCAGACAGTGCATTCCGCACTGGCTGCCCTTCCGCTCTATCAGGAGGCTACCAGTATACTGCCTGGCTGGACGTTTAATCTGCTCATTACCCAGTTCTCTCTGATGAAGGAATTCAACGGTCTGTTCCTTCTCCCCATCCTGTCTGCAGTTTCCCAGTTTGCCATGACCAAAATGACACCCACTCAGCCCCAGGCGGAGAATTCACAGTCTGCTTCAACCGGCAAGTTCATGACGTATTTCTTCCCTCTCTTCTCTCTCTGGATCTGCTCTTCCTATAACGGAGCATTCGCACTGTACTGGGTGACTTCCAACCTGATCGCCATGGTCCAGACTTACTTCATCAATAAGATTCTTGATAAGCGCGCTGCCAATAAGAAGGCTATTGAATCGGATGTCAGCATCCGTTAACGGAGGTATACTGTATGAAATACTGTGAAAAAAGTGCCAGAACTCAGGAAGAAGCCATAGAAGAAGCTTTAAAAGAACTGAATGCATCCATCACAGATGTAGACGTTGAAGTTCTGGATGAAGGCAGTAAGGGATTGTTTGGCCTTTTCGGTTCCCGTCTGGCCAGGGTTAAGGTAACTTTGAAAGGTGCTTCTGAAGAAGAAAGCATGCTGGAATCACTGGAAAAGGAAGTAGCACCGCATGTCGAACCGGTGGTACCACCTGCATCCATTAAGGAGCCTGAACCTGTAAAAGCTCCTGAACCTGCAGCAGCAGTTGAACCGCCAGTCAAGAAGCCAGAGACAGCAGAATCTGTTACCGTTGAAAAAGGTTCCGATAATCATCGTCCGGAACCTGTACGCAGAACCCGTTCACATAACAAGGGGAACAATGAGAATAAGGGAAAGAACCAGGCAAAGCCCGCCGAGCCCGCACCAGCAAAGCCGGTCATCAAACCGCTTGAACCGGTTGTCACCGTTCCCGTATCCGAAGAAGAACTGAACGGCGAAACGCCCGCTGCTACCTGCAAGGCTTTTCTTCAGGAAATCACCAAACTCATGGGAGTCAATGTTGAGATTGCCTTGAGCAAGGATGAAGAAGGAAACCTGTATGCTCAGATGACCGGTGATACCCTTGGCGTTCTGATCGGACGCAGAGGTGAAACACTGGATGCACTGCAGTACCTCACAAGCCTGAGAGTCAACAGGAATCAGGATACGTACACACGCGTTACCCTCGACACGGAAAACTATCGTGCAAAGCGCGAGGATACCCTGGTCCGTCTTGCCAACCGGATGGCCAACCGGGCTGTCAAAACCGGACGGAAAGTTTCTCTCGAGCCCATGAATCCCTACGAGCGCAGAATCATTCATTCGGCACTCCAGGCCAATGACCGTGTTGACACACATTCGGAAGGTGAGGATCAGAACCGCCACGTGGTCATCACGCTCCGGTAATATTTCCCAAAAAAGCTCCTGCAACTTCGCAGGAGCTTTTTCATTGAGGATCGGTCACCGCCGACAAGCTGGTCTTAATCTGTCTGTATACAAACACGTCAATCCGCTCAACGCCCATCGTTTTCAGCTGCTGAACACTTTTGTATACATCCTCTTCTGAGTTATAGCCGGGAATATACGGGACCCGGACGAGTACGCGATCCCCGCCTGCACGCTGAAGCAGTTTCTGCAGATTGCTGATCGTTCGATGATTATCCATGCCGGTATAACTCCGGTAGATATCCGGATTCATATCCTTAATGTCTACCATGAATTCATCCACGCAACGACTGGCAGTCTTGACTTTCTCCTCCGGGACATTCAGGCTGGTTTCTGCAAGCACTTTCCAGCGTGTACCAACGATCTGACGGAATTCCTCCATGAATTCCGCATGCTGCAGGGGTTCTCCACCACCAAAAGTAACGCCGCCATGTGTTGCCTGAAAATACAGATCGTCCACTTTCGTAATCCTGTACAGCTCATCTGCTGTCACTTCACGCACAGGGACGTCACGATCCCAGCACCGATGGTTCAGGCACATTCTGCAACGCAATGGGCAGCCCCAGGCTGCAACCAGTGTAGTCACACCCTGACCATCTGTACCCAGACGGTGCCTGGACAGCCCCATCAGTGGAAAACTGTAATGCATCATCTGTATCCTTTCCTGAGGTCATGAATCCATCATTCCGGTCAGTCCATTGTAATCATATGGTCCAATCTCACCATCTACTATCAGTTCTTCACCACCTGAACCCGTTCCCTGGGAGCCATTTCCAACTTCATCCACAGAAACTGTTTTTTCCGAATACGGTTTGAGAGACTGAATCCTCTGGCTCAGTGTTTCCAGCGTCTGATCTACAATCGCACACGATGACAGAGAGAGTGTTATGCCTGCTGATATGCCTGCAAGTGCAATTCTTTTCTGCACTTTCCGCCTTTTTTCCAGTTCCTGCTCCAAATAAATGACTTCCGCTTCACAGCGAGGGCATGTTCCCCGGCAATCCCCTTTGTGTGTGCATTCTTTCGTAATCAGTTCTATATTGTTTTCCTGTGCAATCTGCTGTCGGATTTCTTTCAGGATTCTGCATTTCTGCTTTCCATTCATTCAGCATATCCCCTTTCATGTTCTGGCCTAATTTTGCGTATCTGTTCAGCATTCTTTACTGGGTCAATTCCATTTCTGCAGGAAAAATCCTGCCATCTCTCACTGCAATCACACATAGGGTGGCTTCCCGGGTTCCTTGCTCCTTCAACCAACAGACGCAGCACAAGCCGATTTGTTCCATCCCCGCATTGTGCAAGGCATACTGCCAGCAGGCTATGCTCCAAAATGCTCCGGATACGTGTATTTGTCTACAAAAAGGCAGAAGTCGTTATGACTTCTGCCTTTCAACATCAATAGCTCTTTTTCAGCCTGTTCTTAATCCTGTAGAGTGTTTCCTGGGTTTCATTCTTCATTCTCTGGCATGCAGCACTCCACCCACGTCCGCGGTAATACTCCAATTCATCGCTTCTGAACCGTTCCTGCAGCAGGCCTGTGATCCGGATCCGGGCAATTGGCTTTCCGCTGTCAACCCGGTATATCATTTTCGGATCCATGGTATCAAAGAATAACGCTTCCCTTGGTTCATCCGTTGAAAGCCTGCACATGGTAGTCACAGGTATCCCATTGGTATGAATCAGCTCCAGATGTACCTCGTTTCCCTCATCATCCACAGCAGTCACTTCAGGCTGGACCAGAAGAACCGTTCCCTCCACGACCGGGTCCCACCGGACAGCACGTAGGAAACTCTTGTCCATGTCAAACTGCAGGTCAAGCTTTCCCAAGAACATATGCTCCTTGTAATGAATCGCCGTAGTTTCCTGGAATCCACTTCCATTATCCGTATACAGCACCGTATCAAGCAGATAAGCATCGCGCTTGACCATTTTTTTGTATACGGTATCCATATCCACATATCCCTTCAGCCAGCGTGTGGGCATGATCACGGGTGTGGATTCAAGGCTGTCCATGATCCGTTTTTCCGTCTGTCTCCAGGTGCTCTCGCTGTTCACCGCGTGGGAGTTATCGTCCGTCTTCCATATCCTGTAAATTGCTCCGACTTTTGCAATATCACGTACACCAAAAAGATTGGAAAGCCGCATCAGGTACTCCCAGTCTTCGCATACATCCAGGGTTTCATTAAACTTCTGCCCTATCTGCTGATAAAAGGATACAGGGAATGCAAGTGACATCAACGGGCAACGATTATAGGACTGCTGACTGAGCATATCAAAATCTGCACAGAACAGATTATTATATGCGCTGATCGAAACCGGATAGCTTTCACCGTTGCGCTCATACATGGTCCATTCCTGACCGACAGCATACTGATGCAGCACACGGCATGGTGATACTTCTGCAGCTTCATGGAAATTCGCGACCCAGTTGTCAAACAGCAGGTCGTCATCGTCAAATACGGAAAAATACCTGCCCCTCACTCGCTCCAGACCCGCATTGATCGGATGTGACCTTCCCCCGTCCGCGACCCGGTAGTACCTGATCTTTCTCTGCAGCGACGGCATCTGTTCCCGGATCAGAGCATGAATCGCCTGTTCTTCTGCCTCTCCGGTCTTATGACCGACAAGCACGATTTCAAAATCATCCATACTCTGGGCCGCCAGGCAAAGCAATGCATCCCTGAGCGGGCCGATTCTTTTTCCCATGGTGCGGATCACCACTGAAAGGAACGGGCGGGTTGTCCTTGCAGTCTCAGGCACATAAAGCCGGATCAGCTGAGGTACGGCAGTCCATTCCCCATTCAATATGGTTTCAGCAAGAATACCCACCCGGCTTTCCCGGTCTTCGTCGTACACGCTCATCTGGTCCAGCAACCGCATATCATCGACCGTGTCCATACGCCTGGCAGGCTGATTCTTAAGCTCAGGGTGATGAGTCGACAGTGCCGGAATGGAAACATCCGCCTTTTCCAGATAGAATCTGGCTTCCTCCATCAATACATCCAGCTGCTCCGTCAGAAAACCATGAAAGCTGTCACACTGAGGCAGCCCTGCATACGCTGTTTCCATGGCCCTGATCCAGTGCATGGCACCTTCCATGGCATTCCGGGCTATCACGACCACAGGCAGTCCCTGTTCTGCCGCCTGTTGCAAGAGTGTTCTGTCCGGACATATACCATCTGTCAGGTCCATCAGAACGCTGTCAACCCGCTCAGGAAGAATCCCGATGGTTTTCCCGTCCCATACATATGTATGTGCTGCAGTTCCATACTCCTGAAGCAAAGCCTGGCCTCGCTTCAGCAAACCTGAATGCTCCATTTCTGCGTCCTCCTGATGTCAAGGCAGTGTCTCTTTGTTATATCGGTTCGCGCCAGAATTGTCAACATTGAAAAAGCAGAGAACGAGGTTTCGTATCGTTCTCTGCATGATATGGTGCTCCTTACTTGTTGCCATTGGGTGCATGTTCCCATGCATACTGAATGGCTTCGGTATGATAGCTGTCCACTCTGTCTGAGTCGTGTGTGCGACTGTTGGTAAAGTGCAGGCAAACCTGGCCGGTCAGATTGTTGTCATCAATGGTATCACCGTCCGGATTATGCGGTACACCATACAGTGAACAGGCAAAGGTTCTGGTACCAACCGTAACAAGGCATGGCCTGCGCTGCCAGTGTTCCTTGGAATTGATATTGCTGGCCTTGCTGACACCATAGAGCTGGCAGAGGATCGCAGTATCAGCAGCTGTCAGAGGCTCAATGTCCGCATGCTTGCCGCCTGCCCAGCGATGTGCCCACCAGACCAGACCGGTCTTGACATCATACACCTTGAAATTGCTGCCTCTCGGAATCAGTTCCTGAATGCCGCCGGTATACCAGTCAATCTTTTCTGCCGGGAAAATGGTCATTGTACGGTCGCTGTGACTTGAGCCGCCAACAGCTTTCGTTCCATAAAGTGCGTGCTGCATGGACTCTGTAGCAACACCGTCCGCATTCAGGCCCTTGGCTGTCTGGAATGCCTTGACTGCCGCTGTCACAGAAGAATTGTAACTGGATGTCACAGATCCGCTGTAATACCCCTGATTGATCAGTTCTGCAACAAGATTGCTGACGGACGCACCGCTTGAGCCCTCGCGCAGGGTTGAGTAGGATGTCTCAACCTGCCCTGTACTCGGGCTCGAATACGAACCCGTCCGGGCCGTTGGGGCCGCAGTCGGCTGTACGTTGCTGCCATTGCTGTTGACTTCCTTCACACAGTCAGATCTCAGATATCCCGTTCCAACCGAGGTTGTACACAAATACCACGTATAACCCCGACTTGTCGTCTTGGTGGTATAGCCACAGATCTCGCCCTTGTCAATCCGCCCGACCACACTGCCACTGATGGTAGCCCGGACATTCACACTGTTTTTCGTAGTCTGAACATAGCCTATATAAGTCTGCGTGTTCGCGGTCGGAGCAGGAGTCGTATTCTGCGTTGGCGTTGCTGCACCGCCACCGCCATTGAGGTAAGATGTAACCTCTGCAGCACTCATTTTATAGGCACAGTCACCACGGATATATCCGGTAACACCATTCACATTGACCGGATACCATGTATACCGGTTCTGCGTTACAGCGTTGCCCGTCATCTTCCAGACAGTGTTGATATTCACCGTTGTCAGACGACTGCCGCTCGGCGTGCTGCGCACATTCACCCCGGATTTGGTCACACGGATATAGCCATAATCCGTATTCACTGAAGCGCTGGTCGCAGTCGGTGCCGGTGTTGCACTGCTGCCGTACAGTTCCACACAGTCAGACCGCACATACCCGCGGGTGTTCTCATACTCAACAAAATACCAGGTATACCCGCCTGAATTTGTTGGTGTTGCAATGTACGAAAGGACAGTACTGCGTGGCACTGTCGTAATGACTGTACCGGAAGGCTGCAGACGCAGATTACAGCTCTTGGTAACCCTCACATATCCCAGCACCGGCGCCTTGGTCGGGGCGGGTGTCGGCGCGGTCTGTCCGTTGGACAGGACCACTTCCACACAGTCACCCCTGACATAGAGTGTACGGTTTCCGTACGTGACCGGATACCATGTATACCCGTCCTGAGAAACGGCATTGCCTGCCAGCGGCAGAGACGCTCCCTGTTCTTCCCAGTCAGTCCATACGGAGCCACTCGGGCTTACCCGCAGATGTGCACTGCTCTTGGTCAGACGTACAAAGCTTGCTGTCGGGACCGCAGTCGCCACGGGCTGCGTTGCAGTCGCTGCTGTCGTTGTGGCTCCGGCCTGAGTAGCTGTAGGCACAGGGCTCGGAGTCGCAGGATTTCCATACTGGTCTGTCGGGAGTGATCCATAGGAAATGACCTGCAGGAACATTGCACGGATATAACCCGTCTGCCCGCCGTACCTTACCTGATACCACGGGTCCGGATCAGAAGGTGATGGAATAGCCAGGATTTCCACAACAGTACCCGCATCCAGGCCTCTGTATACGGTTGCCGCGTCCATGGACGGTGCAACACGCATGTTGACATCACCATTCTTGATTCGTGCCGTTGCCGAGGAACCTGAGATATCCATGTTTCCGGAACTGGAGGATGTTACTGTTGTCGAAGTGAAAAAATCACCGTGCAGGTATCCTGTATACTCCGTGGGATCACTGCTCTCCGGATTAGATATCGTCACCCGGTACCAGGTCACACCGTCCGGGTCCACTTCAGTATCTGAATAATTACAGACATAATTAATGGGCACCCGGAACCAGTAGTCCGCATTTGTGCTTGCTTCCTTGCGGAGCCGGACTCCGGAAGCCGTGGTTTTTCCCACACCCGCTGCAGCCACTGCTGCAGTGGAAATACATACCAGTATCAATACTGCCATGATCAGCAAAACAGTCCTGTACCGATACCGTCTGTACTGATTATGCATACTGTCACCCCTCACAGTGATTCAATCATGGAAACCGCACATAGGCGGTATACATCCTTTTCGTACTCTGATATTTTATGATGAACATGTTACGATGTCAATTATATGTTTTCACTTTCTGTCACATTTTCGTCATATTTTGCTGTCGGCGGATGTAACAATTCATAAGAAAAAAACCGGCAGATTACATCATTCTTCCGATTTTAAGAATCATGTAGTCTTGCACGGTGCATATGAAGAAGTTTTTTCACCCTGCCTCCAAGACTGGCCGCCTCTCTGGCAGCCGTGTGTGCATCCAGGGCACCTCTTCTGTAGCGGATGTTTTCCGGTTCCAGTCTGACTGCAATCCGGAAGGACTGTTCCGCGGTCTGATACTGTTCCAGTGCCATCATAACCTGGCCCTGCATATCATACCAGGTCGCATCCTTTTTATCTGCCCGCATCAGCTGTCGCAACGCACGTTCTGGCTCTCCCTGGGCAAGCATACGCTTCGCCAGTTCTACGGCATCCTCGCAGGAAAGCATTTGCTGATACGGGCTCACAGCACGCATCTCTACCAGCCGGACCGCCTCTTCGTAGGCCTGATTCAGATGCACCATCTGATTATGTGCCCACTGAATCTGTTCTTCCTCAGTAAACTGGTCCGGATGAACTTCCTTCGCTTTCCTGTGGTAAGCTTTCCGCACTTCTTCAATATTCAGTGTCGGCTGAATGCCCAGCTCCTCAAACGGATTGATGATCGTCACTCACCTCCTACGGAAGCAGAGCATCAGTCCACCGGCTCGCGTTCAATATGCGCACCCAGATTTCTCAGCTTTTCTTCCAAATGTTCATATCCGCGATCAATATACTCGAGTTCATAAATCTCGGTAATACCGCTCGCCATCAGTCCTGCGACAATCAGCGCTGCACCGGCACGCAGGTCTGTCACATTCACCGGTGCTCCATAAAGCTGAGGCACACCTTCAATGATTGCGTTCCGTCCCATAACCTTGACGTTTGCACCCATCCTGATCATTTCATCCAGATGCTTGAATCTCTGATCAAATATGGTTTCCTGAATCAGGCTGGTTCCATGGGCTGTTGTCAGCAGCGCGCTCATGGGCTGCTGCAGGTCTGTAGGGAATCCCGGATATACCTGTGTCTTGATATTGACAGCCCGGTGAGCACGCATCATCTTTACCCGGATTGCATCGTCACTGTCGCTGACATGAACACCCATTTCAAGCAGCTTGGCTGTCAGAGCCTCCATATGCGTGGGTATGCAGCCCAGAATTTCCACATCTCCATGCGTAGCGGCGGCCGCAATCATCAGGGTACCTGTCTCAATCTGGTCCGGAATTACGGCATATGTTGTACCATGCAGGCTTTCCTGTCCACGGATACGGATCACATCCGTACCGGCGCCCTTGATCTTGGCACCCATGGAGTTAAGGAAGTTCGCAAGATCAACGATATGCGGTTCCTTGGCTGCATTGTAGATGATGGTAGTACCTTTGGCCTTGACTGCAGCCAGCATGACATTAATGGTTCCGCCCACCGTAACAATATCAAAAAAAACATCTGTGCCAGTCAGTTCTTTGGCCTGTGCTACGATCATGCCGGCACGTTCTTCCACTTCAGCACCAAGGGCCCGGAATCCCTTCAGATGCTCATCAATCGGACGTGAACCAATTTTGCAGCCCCCCGGAAATGCGACATTTGCCTTTCCGAACCTGCCCAGCAGGGCACCGATCAGATAATAGCTCGCCCTCAGTTTCTTTGCATCATGATATCCCACATGCCAGTCATCCACACCGCGGGGATCAATCACCATATTCACGCCGGGCTCATAGCTGACCTTCGCACCAAGATTCTTGAGGATCTGAACCAAAGCATGGACATCCTCGATGTCCGGAATGTTTTCGATGGTGCAAGGCTGATCAGAAAGCAGTACAGCCGGGATCACAGCCACCGATGTATTCTTTCCACCGCTCACGCGGACTTTGCCTTCCAGCGCATTCCCGCCCCAGATCTTCAACCGCTCCTGACGCACCGTCTCAACCTTCTTTCCATCCATCTGACAGAATTTCCCTGACCACCGCATTCTATCATCATCAGAAGACCTCTGTCAATGAAAGACATTTTCCCATTGACTCCCCGCATGCTTTCCTCTATACTCTCGAAAGGTTCTGATGGAAATCAGTACACGAAACGGAGACAAAAATACGTATGAATGACACTATAGCGGCAATTGCCACTGCACCGGGCGAGGGTGGCATTGCCATTATCCGTATTTCCGGAGAAAGCAGTGAACGGATCCTGCAGAATCTTTTTCAGCCACTGAAAAGTCATGCCTTTCCATTGGAAACCCACAGACTTGTCTATGGGCATATCCATGACGGAAATGAGGTCATTGATGAGTGCATGGCTGTCATCATGCGCGCGCCACACAGTTATACACGTGAGGACGTGGTGGAATTCCAGTTTCATGGCGGTACCACAATCGCTCAGAAGATTCTTTCCCTCTGCCTGGCTCAGGGCGCCAGACTGGCTGCCCCGGGCGAGTTTACGCGTCGTGCATTTCTCAACGGCCGCATTGACCTGAGCCAGGCTGAAGCCGTCATGCAGCTGATTCAGGCGCACGGAGAGCGTTCCCGGCAGGCTGCTGTCCGACAGCTTCAGGGCGGAGCAGGTTCATTCGTACGTTCCTGCGCAGACCGTCTGTATGATATCCAGGCTGGTCTTGCTGCATGCATTGACTATCCGGAAGAGATCTCGGAGGCAGAAGCTGTACCTGACCTGCATTCCAGGATTCTCAGCCTGGCCAGCATGCTTGAACAGGCATGTCAGGAACATGCAGCAAGGCTCATCCGCGAGGGGCTGCATGTTGTACTCTGCGGACGGCCCAATGTCGGAAAAAGCAGTCTGTTCAATGCACTGCTGGGCGAAGATCGTGCCATTGTGACTCATATTCCCGGAACCACCCGGGACAGGGTGGAAGGTACACTGCATCTGGCCGGCACGCTGATTACGCTCACTGATACAGCCGGGCTCCGGGAAACCATGGATCCCGTTGAATCCATTGGCGTGGCCCGTGCCCGTAAATCACTTCAGGATGCTGATCTCAGACTGTGTGTGCTCGATGGAAGTGAAGCACTTACAGAGGAGGATATGCAGTTGCTCAATGAACTGAAGAGTCAGGACACGGTCGTGCTGATCAACAAAAGTGATCTGCCACAGGTTCTGGACAGTACCACCATTGAGTCCATGCTGCCACAGGCTACCATTCTGACCATCGAAGCACAGAACCCGGATTCGCTTGATATGCTCAGATCTGTTCTGGAACAGAAAGCCAGTGTAAATGATGCTCTCGAGCTCACACAACCGAGACACATTGATGCCGCACGGCGTGCAGCCAGGGCACTTCTATCTGCTGCGGAAACACTGGAAACAGAAGCTCTCGACCTGTGCACTACAGACCTGGACACAGCACAGGCATGTCTGGCTGAAATCACAGGCGATCAGGTGGAAGAATCTCTCCTTGACCGTGTTTTCTCAACATTCTGTGTCGGCAAATAAATCCGGAACCCAGTCATTTAAGAAAGTGAAGGTGAACTATGCGATTCTCCTCAAGCACCAGTCGAACCCGTAAGGACTGGCTGATGATGACCGTCGGAACTCTCATCATGGTCGTCGGGATTTACTTTTTCAAATACCCCAATCATTTTTCCACAGGTGGCGTAAGCGGCATCTCCGTCATTCTCGGACACTATATTCCGACACTGACTCCTGCAACCATTGGCCTGATTATCAATGTTCTGCTTTTGATTCTGGGCTATTGCATTCTCGGTCGCAGTTTCGGGATCCGGACCACATTTGTCACATTGCTGCAATCCATACTGCTCCGCATACTGGAAATTATCCTGCCCATGGAAGTGCCCATGACCGATCAGCCTTTTCTTGAACTCATATTTGCCGTATCGCTCCCGGCAATCGGCTCTGCCATTCTTTTCAATGCGGATGCATCTTCCGGCGGCACCGACATCATAGCCATGATCATGCGCAAGTATTCCACTCTGGATATAGGCCGCGCCCTGCTTATGTCTGACTGCATCATCACTTTCATGGCCTGTGTTGCCTTTGGAATGACCACCGGTCTGTTTTCCATTCTGGGTCTGGTGATCAAGTCTCTTCTGGTTGATATGGTGCTTGAAAACCTGAACATCAACAAGTGTTTCCATATCATAACCGCGCACCCGGAAGCAATAGAGCACTATATTATCAATAACCTGCACCGCGGAGCTACCCGGCTGCACGGGGTCGGCATTTACTCCCATGAAGGCCGGGAAGTCATCCTGACAGTCGTTAACCGGAAACAGGCCGTCATACTGCGGCGTTATATCCGTTCTGCAGACCCCGGAGCCTTCCTGCTGATCAATAATACCAGCGAAATCATCGGCAACGGATTCCGTGGAGTCAACTGAGCAGGGTCAGAATCGCACCCGCCCCGGACTGAATCCTCAATCCGGGGCGGGTTTATTTATGGCTTGCACTTTGCCTGCACTCTGTTCACCAGGGTACCAATCCGTTCAATACGGCAGGCAACGGTGTCACCCGGCCTCAGGTACTGTGGTGCTGCCATGCCAAGAGCCACTCCCCCGGGTGTACCGGTAGCCATCACGGTCCCTGCCTTCAGCGTCATACCCTGTGAGACTTCTTCCAGCAGGGCCTGCACGCCTGACATCATCATTCTGGTATTGCTGTGTTGTCTGAGCTGTCCATTAACCGAGCAGGAGATTTCCAGGTTCTGAACATCTCCTGCTTCGTCTACCGTAACAATGCATGGCCCCATGCTTGTATACCCGTCCAGGCTTTTTCCGCGGTACCACTGCTTATGACGGAACTGGACATTTCTTGCACTCAGATCATTGATTACTGTATATCCGAATACAGGATCCGGGTCACGGCCTGCCTTGTAATCCTTGATGCTTTTTCCAAGGATCACACCAAGTTCCACTTCATAGTCCAGGCTGTCCACAAAGTCATAATCCGGTATTTCCGCATGCATGCCCAATGCACGGCTGACACGCTTGGAAAAGAAAACCGTGGCTTCTTTCCGTGAAAAATCCTCGACCTGTTTTGTTTCCTCAATATGCTCAGTATAGTTCAATCCAACACACAGCACATCCTGAAGCGGGTACTCAATCGGTGCGAGTATTCTTGTCTCTTCAGGAAGTACCGAATGGATTCCCGCATCCGTTGCTGCATTCACAAAGCAGTTCAGTTGCTGCATCACGCTCAGGTCTGCATGGCAGATCAGCGCATTCATGTTTTCAAACTGCAGTCCAAGGTCCCGCAGACAATACAGTCTTCCGGCTTTTTCCACAGCAATCTGAGAACTCTTCTCTCCGTTCTCAATCGTATACAGTCTCAAAATCAGGTCTCCTCTCACATACTGCTTTATCCAATAATCGATACTGAACCGGCAGGTTACTCCACGGATTGTATCACAGTCCGCAGGCCAGGCAAAGAAATCATATGCCTGCTTCGCCGCAGATTCGGTTCCGGCGATTGAAAATTTCAGTTTCTCTGCTATGATCATACTGCAGGAGGATATTTTCATGTCAGAAATCACAACGAGTGTTCAGCTGGTTCTTGCAGCACACTGCAACGGATATCGCAAGCCACGACTGTTCGGCGGACAGCTGATTGCCTGGATTGATGTAATCGGTGCCATAGCCGCCCAACGCTATACCCACACATCCGTCACCACAGTCTGTGTGGATCATCTGAACTTCCTGAAACCGGCCTTTCTTGGTGATACGGTTGTCCAGGAGGCCTTTGTCACATGGACAGGGCGTACATCCCTTGAGGTCCGGGTAGACACCTATGTTGAAAGCCTGGATTGTCAGCGTGAGCTGACGAACCGTGCCTATCTTGTATATGTTGCACTGGATGAACATGATCAGCCATGCAGCGTGCCAGAACTCATTCCGGAGACCACAGAAGAAAAGCTTGAATATGCTGCTGCAGAAGAGCGCAGGAAAATCCGCCTGAGCAGAAAAGCATGACGAAAACGAGCAAGGAGTCATCTATGGAAAAGCTGACAAGCCTGAAGAACCCAAAAATCCAGTTCTGGCGTTCTCTGCATGAAAAGAAAGCCCGTGATGAGAGCCACTGTTTTCTTGTGGAAGGCACACGGTCAGTGCAGGATGCACTGCATTCCGGATTTCAGATGGAAGCGCTTCTGATCAGTGAAGAGTATACGCTGCCCATCCCTGCCGAAAACACAGTGCCCGAATACCTGGTACCGGCTCATGTGCTGGCTTCGGTCTGCGACACCAAGACCCCGCAGGGAATCTGCGCAGTCATGCGCCAGAAATTGCAGCCCGTCACCGGCCCACATCTGGTTGCCCTGGACAGTCTGCAGGATCCCGGGAATGTAGGAACCATTCTTCGGACTGCTGATGCAGCAGGCCTGGATGGTATTCTGCTCAGCCGGAACTGCCCTGACCTGTACAGTCCGAAAGTACTTCGGGCAACCATGGGCAGCATCTTCCATCTGCCTGCAGAAACACCGTCACACCTTCCGGACAGGCTCCGGGCACTGCGTGCAGAGGGATATATGCTGCTTTCAACCGAGCTCGGCGGTGAACCTTTCTTTTCCTTCTCGCCCGGAAACAGTAAATGGTGTCTGATCATCGGCAATGAAGGAAACGGTGTTTCCGGGGAAGTCCGAGCCCTTGCAACCCATCATCTCACCCTGCCCATGCGTGGAGGCGCTGAGTCACTCAATGCCAGTATCGCTGCAGGAATCATGATGTATGTACTCATGCAGAAAGCCTCACCATTCATCTGACACCAATCCATTCCATATGGATGCCTGTTCCGGCATGATACAGTTGTGATTGACGGGGTTCTCTGCCGGTTGTATAATGCCCATGACATCTGAACAGTCGGTGTATCTGCATAGCGATATGCGGTGCCGGGTATTATGCCCTGCATCATAGGAAGACGGATGAGAGTTCCGCGCTGTCCCAGCAACCGTGAAGCGGACCAAAGCACAATGATATCACTGCGTTAAGCGGGAAGATGTGCCAGTAGGATGAAGCTAAGCCGGGAGACTTGTTTACACCGTATGAACGCTCCCCTGGGGGTGGGTTGGCTATGGAGTCACTGCGTCTGCAGGTCTTTTTAGTGTTCCTCCGGGGAGGAACACTTTTTGTGTTTCTTCCCTCTAGAAGGATACCGTCTCTGCTGTTCCGATGATTCAGAACATAAGGAGGAAAACCCATGAACCACAGACTACTTTCACTCGTACTCGCTCTGGCACTTGTATTTCTCGCCATACCTTCAATGGCCGAAGAAAGCATTACCGTCACAGACATGATGGGGCGCGAAATCACCCTTGAGAAACCGGCAACCCGGATCGTCGCTCTTACAGCCGCTGACTGTGAAATTCTGTGTGCGCTCGGCTGCGAAGAAGCGCTGGTAGGTCGCGGTACCTACTGTGATTACCCGGAGTCCATTCTTGCGCTTCCGGAAGTCAATTCCGGTGCAGAAACCAACTACGAGCAGATCATTGCCCTCGCGCCTCAGGTTGTGCTGATGGGGACCATGGCACAAAGCACAGAGCAGGTCGAGCAGCTGGAAAATGCAGGAATTCAGGTACTCATTTCTGATGCACAGAATATCGAAGGCACATACACTTCCATCCGTACCATCGGGAAACTGATGGGCAAGTCCGAAGAAGCAGAAGCCCTGGTTGCTGATATGCAGAGCACATTCCAGTCTATCAGCGAGCATGCGGAAAACACCGGGAAAACCGTGTATTTTGAGGTTTCCCCTCTCCAGTGGGGACTCTGGGCCGCAGGCCGGAATACTTTCATGGATGAACTGGCCACCATGTGCGGACTGACCAATGCCTTTGCAGATGTTGATGGCTGGGGACAGATTTCTGAAGAGCAGGTGCTGGAACGGAATCCTGACTATATCGTGACTATCAGTATGTATTTCGGTGAAGGCCCGACTCCTGTCGAAGAAATCAAGAGCCGTACAGGCTGGGAGCAGCTGACAGCCGTACAGCAGGATCAGATTCTGAATGCGGACTCCAATGAAATCTCACGTCCCGGCCCCCGTCTGAAAGATGCAGCCATCACGCTTTACAATTTTGTGTACGGAGAAGATGCAGTTGAACCTGCAGCCTGATAAATCCCTTTGCCAGGGGATGCCAATGGCATCCCCTGGCTTTTTTCAGAGGTTTGTATGCATGATAAACGTCATATTTCCGGTCCTCTGCTGATCGTTGTACTCGTTGCACTCCTCGTTGCCATTACCCTGCTGTGCATATGTGCAGGCAGTGTCGCAATTCCTGTGCAGGAAACCATTTCCTGCTTGTGGCACATGCTCCTGGGAGACAGTATTCCGGAAAGCATTTACCGTACCATTATACTGTCGGTACGGCTTCCACGTGTATTATGTGTCGCACTTTGTGGTGCGGCACTGACCCTGTGCGGCACAGCCATGCAGGGGCTATTGCGTAATCCGCTTGCAGATGGTTCCACACTGGGGGTATCTGCAGGCGCATCGCTCGGCGCCGTCCTTGCACTCGCCTTTGATCTGCGGATTCCTGGCTTTCCTTATGGTGGCACCATGATCATGTCCATGCTTTTCGCATTCCTGAGCCTGCTGCTGATTCTTGCACTTGCTTTTGCCCTGGACCGCTCATTGTCCACTGCAAGCATTATTCTCATTGGAGTCATCTTCTCCATGTTTGCTTCCAGTGTCACCAGCCTCGTGATCACGTTTTCCGGCGAACGGATCCGTTCCATCACGTTCTGGACGCTCGGTTCGCTGTCGGGCAGCAATATGACCTACGCTGCCATTCTTGCCTGTGCCCTGTTCATATTCGGTTCAATGATTCTCCTGCATGCCCGCGAAGTGGACGCTCTGGCATTGGGTGAAGAAAATGCACTCCACATCGGTGTTTCAGTCCGACGCGTCAAGCTGATACTTCTGATTTCTGTTTCTGTACTGATCGGAGTCTGTGTTTCCGTTGGCGGTACAATTGCCTTTGTCGGGTTAATCGTTCCCCACCTGACACGCATGGTAACAGGTCCACGTCATACCCGGCTTTTTCCTGCCTCGCTTTTATCCGGCGCCTGCTTTCTGTTGCTTGCCGATCTGATCAGCCGGACTCTGCTTTCACCGATTGAGCTGCCCATTGGTGTCGTGACATCACTGGTAGGAGCCGTCCTTTTCATTCTGATCTTTTATCGGACAAGGAGGCAGCACGGATGATTCAGGGAAAAGACATCTCAGTTGCTTACCGGCGACATCCGCCGGTCGTAAAGCATATGAACCTGAACGTACATGAAGGCGAATGGCTTATGCTCTGCGGACCGAATGGTGCAGGAAAGAGTACACTGATCCGTGCGCTTTCCGGTGCAATCCCCTACAGTGGTGATATCACCATTCTTGGCAGGAATCTGCAGTCATACAGACCGTGGGAACTTGCACAGGTTCTTGGTGTACTTTCTCAAACATCGCATATCACCTATGCCTACACTGTCAACGAAATAGTCGCTCTTGGCACATATGCCCGACATCACAGTCCGCTGCAAAGGCCATCACCGGAAGAGAAACAGAAAATAGAGTCCGCACTGGCTGCTACAGGCATGCTGGCGCTCAGGAATCACAATATTCTGGAGCTGTCAGGTGGTGAAGTCCAGCGAACATTTCTGGCTCAGGTACTCGCACAGGCTCCCGCTCTGCTTTTGCTTGATGAACCTGCCAATCACCTGGATCTTCTGTATCAGAAACAGATTTT
>ONWQ01000075.1 GCA_900321565.1 uncultured Eubacteriales bacterium | reverse complement strand
TGAAGGGGAGGAGGAACCGCGTTTTCCTTTCTTAGCCTTGCCCGAGAATATACTTTTCAATGGTTGCTGATGACACTTCTCCAATGTTGCGAGCAAAATATCCGACAGACCAGAAGGAGTGTTTCTTCCAGTGGTCTCTGGAGAGATACGTTTTGTAACGAACCCATAGGAGGTACGGATTGTTTCGGTCAGCTCCCTTCATGAAGCAACTCCTTTGGATTCCGATTCACAGCTTAGCCTGTACAGGCATCTTCTGCAGCATTCGTGAAAATACTGTTCTACCCGTTCGTGATTTTCGTCATTTTCTTTTAATCGGATGACGAATGATAGTTTTCAGTTTTTCCGGTGCAACCTTTCTTGCATCGCTCAGATAAATCTCATGATGAAGACGCTGTTCGTTGATATCCAGGGCATACCCCTGCTGTTCCATGTACTCATGCATCAATGCTACTGTCGCAGGTTCTTCATCATAAGGACCGATGTGCATACACTGTACACACAGGCCTTCGGCATAGGCCAGGAATTCGACCGCTGAGAAGTCAGTTTTTTTCTTTTGGGCAGCTTCATCAACAGCCCAACCAAAATCGGCCTGCGTCACAAAATCAGGCAGGCGAATGACTGAAATCCATTCGAATTTTTCCTTGTGAGAATAGTCGATCCCTTCAATGCCATCCTGCCACCAAAAGCCTTCCAGCGGAGGGACAACATAATCGAAATAGCCATCAATCTGGTGATTGCTTTTTTTACTCATCTTGATCGTGAAGGCAATACTGTAAAGCAGACCGATAGCCTGCTTGTACTCTCCATCCTCAGCATTCGGATCACCATGACCGCGAACCGCGATGAAGTTCATGCTTGGGATGGTCACGATTGACGGTTTATTCTTAGGCATATAAAACTCTTTATACTCTTTTTTATAATCAAATGGCATACCTTGCTTCCCCCCACGAATTCTGATATAACTGCCTGCTCCATTAAACGCATTATAGGCCGAAAATGAGCCTGCCTTCAAGTCCATACCCGTTATGTTCGCTGTAAACAGAAAAACTCCTTTCCATGCGAGAGGAGCGAAAAGAGTATGACAATGCAGTCGGATCTCCATGCCGTTGCGGAAGGTGAACTGGATGCTGCCATCAGCATAACCTGCTGTATGATTCACTGGGGAGATGGACAGGATGCCGAAACACAGTGCTGCAGCAAGAAGACTCCAACCTCAGCAATTCGCAGATCGCAGGCAGCGGGATGAATTCAGAGGGATCTTACACTTCAATGACATGCAGGAGTGACGGGTACTGCAACTGATATTGATATGCCAGAGCAGACTGTGGTAAGATCAAAGCAGAAAAAGGAAAGATCATCATAAGACGGGAAGGAGAAAACAATGCTGAGGGTAGGAATTCTTGGGGCAGGAAATATTGCCCGGGCCATGGCGAGAACACTGCGGGGCATGTACAGGCAGGACCGTCGTGCGGAACTGTATGCCGTGGCGTCAAGAGATTTGGATAAGGCGCAGGCGTTTGCACGCCAAGAAGGCGCCGGGCATGCATATGGAAGTTATGAGGCCATGCTGGCGGATCCGTCGGTTGACCTGGTCTATATTGCGACACCGCATTCGCATCATGCAGAACATATGAAGCTCTGCCTTGCCCATAAAAAACCGGTACTGTGTGAGAAGGCGTTCACGGCCAATGCACGTCAGGCTGAGGAAATCCTGGCTATGGCAGAGCAAAAGAACATTCTGGTCACGGAAGCTATCTGGACACGGTACATGCCGTATCGGAAGATGGTCAGTGATCTGATTGCACAGGGCGAGATCGGGACCGTGCATATGCTGACGGCGAACCTGGGCTACGATATTGATGAGGTCCCGCGCGTTGTCCTGCCCGAACTCGCCGGAGGTGCATTGCTGGATATCGGTGTCTACTGTCTGAACTTTGCCTCCATGGTCATGGGGGACAGCATCCGGCATTTGGATGTCTCCTGTGTGCGCATGGACACCGGAGTGGACCTGTCGGACGTAATTGCACTGCACTATGCACAGGGCGGTATGGCGGACCTGATGTGTACCGCCACGAACCTTACGGACCGCAATGGTGTGATCTATGGCGAGAAGGGCTGGATCCGCGTGGACAATATCAATAACCCGTCCGTGATTGAAGTGTGGAAGGCATCATCGGCGGCGAAGGGTCCGGAAAGACGGATCCCAGTCCCGGCGCAGATCACCGGATATGAGTATGAAGTCGATGCGTGCATCCTGGCACTGCAGGAAGGCCGTGTGGAGTGTGAGGCTATGCCGCACAGCGAAACACTGGAGATCATGCGACAGATGGATGCGATTCGGAGCCGGATCGGGCTGCGGTATCCCTTTGAAACGAAGGAGCCATGAACTGCCGGGCAACTGCCCGGTTTTTTGCATGAAAAAACCGGGACAGACAAGTTCTGTCCCGGAAAGAAAAGCTTCTGAGCATCAGCCCTTGATACCGGTGCTTGCAATGCCTTCCACCAGAGATTTCTGGAAGATCAGGAAGATAATGGTCGCCGGTACAATGGAGAGTGTGGACATGGCCAGAATGGAACCGATGTCCGAACCCGAAGACGGGTCATTGAAGAGCTGGAGCGCCAGAGAGATCGGGCGCATGCTGGCACGGTTGACGTACAGAAGTGCGGAGAGGTAGTCGTCCCATCTCCAGATGAAGGAGAAGATCGCTGAGGTCACCATGGCGGGAACGATCAGCGGAAGGATGACACGGGCAAAGATGCCGTAATAGGAACAGCCGTCAATCTTGGCTGCCTCATCCAGGTCCTTCGGGATTCCGCCGATGAAGTTCATGATCAGGTAGACGAAGAAGCCCTGGATCGCAAAGAAGTAGGGGAGAATCATCGGATAATACGTTCCGACCCAGTTCAGGTGACGATACCACATGAACTGCGGGATCATCAGGATCTGGGCGGGCAGCATCATGGTGGAGAGCACCAGCACGAACAGGACCCGCTTCATGCGGAAGTGCAGGCGCTGGAGTGCATACGCGACCAGGGAGGAAGAGAGCAGGGTGCCGAAAGTGGCCAGGAGTGAGATGAAGAAGGAGTTTGCAAAGAATGTGGAAAATGTATACCCCATGAAGCCCTTCCAGCCCTGAATATAGTTATCCAGTGTCCATTGTGTCGGTATCAGCTGGGCTGAGGTCGGGAGAACCATGTCAGTAGGTTTGAACGAGCTGAGTACCATCCAGATCAGAGGATAGACCATGATAAACCCGCCAAAGGTGACGAGCACATGGTACACAACCTCTTTCCAGGTTTTTCTGCCTGCCATATGGTTTCCTCCTTTCCTTAACCGTCATAGACCCATTTGTCTCTGGACTTGAACAGCAGTATGGTGACCGTGGAAACGATGATCAGCATGACCCAGGCCAGAGCGGACGCATAGCCCATCTGGCTCTTGCCCTGGTTCGGGAAGGCCTTGTTGTACTGATACACGGTGTAGAACAGCGTGGAGTTTCTGGGCGCGCCGTTGGTGATCAGCTTGGACTGTGTGAAGGCGAGGAACGAGTTGATGGTCTGCTGCACAAGATTGAAGAAAATGGTGGGGGTCAGCAGCGGGAGCGTGACCTTCCAGAACTGCTGGAAAGGAACGGCACCGTCCACATCGGCTGCTTCATAGAGCTCTCTCGGAATCTGCTTGAGTGCAGAGAGGAAGATGAGCATGGAAGAACCGAACTGCCAGACTGTGAGTATGATCAGCACCCAGATGGCCGGGCCTTCACTGAACCAGTTGAAGTTGGCCATACCGGGGAAAACCTTGGAGATGATGGCATTGAGTGTGCCGTTGGACTCGAACAGCCGGCGCCAGAGAATGGCAACGGCGACGGAACCGCCGATGATGGACGGCAGGTAATAGACGGCACGGTAGAGCCCGACGGCCCTGGACTCATGGTTGAGGATCAGAGCAACGATCAGAGCGAAGATGACCTTCAGCGGTGTGCCTACAAGCGCGAAGTAGCAGGTGACGCCCAGTGCTTTGGAGAAGGTCTTGTCATTGGTGAAAATCTTGATGTAGTTGTCCAGACCGATCCAGGTCGGCGCGTTCTGGATATCATACTTACAGAAAGAGTAATACAGGGACAGGCCCATCGG
>ONWQ01000151.1 GCA_900321565.1 uncultured Eubacteriales bacterium | reverse complement strand
AGGAAGAAGGAGGTGTATCCGGACTTGACTTCGGCGTACGGATAAGCACCGACATAACCCATCTTTGCTTCCTCAGCGGTGAACTGACCGGCTTCGATCATTTCGTTCAGTTTCAGACCAGCTGCAACACCGGCCAGGAAACGGCCTTCATAAATGGAAGCGAATGCATTGTGATAGTTCGGAAGCTTTTCGGTATGAGCTTTGGTTCCGGTGGCATGCAGGAATTCAACTTCAGGGAATTCCTTAGCGGCCTGAATCATGTAGGATTCATGGCCAAAGCTGTCAGCGAAAACGATGTTGCATCCTGCGTCGACCAGGTCAGCAGCAGCCTCATAGCACTGTTCACCTTCAGCAATATTGGTCTTGTAAATGCCTTCAACACCCAGCTTTTCGCAGGCTGCCTTAGCGGCGTTCAGGAAGTTGAGGTCATAGGTGGAGTTTTCATCGTGCAGGAAGATGAAACCGATCTTGATGTTTTCCAGTGCGACAGGTGTCCGGTCTGCCAGGGCACACACACAGGACAGACTCATGACAAGGACCAGGGCCAGAGCAATAAGCTTTTTCATTGAACAGTCTCCTTTTCAAGAGTTCAGATTGGAATGGGGTGGAGTGCAGGGCCTGATTTCTGAAAACCCGAACATTCCATCGGAAAAACAGCATTATCGTACACGAATAAGACACTAAAATCAAGCCTTGTTATGCTTTTTTTTCGATATATAATACGAACTTTTTTTCGGATCAGACGCATGAACTGAAACGATTCTTTTCAGGGAACAAAGAAAGTACAAGCCGGAGCAGGGAAAACGGACATGGTGCCGGTTGACAAAGAAAATGCTCAATGCTACCATCAATTTCACTGAAGAACAGTATTGTGAAGACCGTGCTTTTCATAGCAGATATCACAGTGGACAGCTGTTCTGAAGAAGCCTGGAATGTCTGTGTTCCTGTCTGGTCAGGATGGGCTCGGCCCCAGGAATGAAACATGGTGTACTACACCCGGTATCTGAGGGTGCTAGGATCAATGAACAGAATGAGGTGTAACCAGATGCAGAAGATTTACTATCAGCAGGACTGTGATCTTTCCAAACTGAACGGAAAGACAGTGGCTATTATCGGTTACGGTTCGCAGGGACATGCGCATGCGCTGAACCTGAAGGAATCCGGTGTGAATGTGATCGTGGGGCTTTATACCGGAAGCAAAAGCTGGGCGAAGGCAGAAGCCGCCGGTCTTACGGTCATGACAGCTGCGGATGCGGCTAAGGCTGCCGATATCATCATGATTCTGATCAATGATGAAAAGCAGGCCAAGCTTTACAAGGAAAGCATTGAGCCGAATCTGACTGCAGGAAAAACACTGGCCTTTGCTCATGGATTCAATATCCATTTCGGCTGCATCAAGCCGCCCAAGGATGTCAATGTTATCATGATTGCGCCCAAAGGACCTGGCCATACTGTACGCAGTGAATACCAGGCCGGGAAAGGCGTTCCATGCCTGATCGCCGTGGAACAGGATGCGACCGGTGACGCACTGGATTTGGGACTTGCTTATGCGCTTGGAATTGGCGGTGCCCGTGCCGGCGTACTTGAGACTACTTTCCGTACAGAAACAGAGACGGACCTGTTTGGTGAGCAGGCTGTGCTTTGTGGCGGTGTGTGTGCACTGATGCAGGCAGGGTATGATACCCTTGTTGAAGCAGGATACGATCCCAGGAATGCGTATTTTGAGTGCATTCACGAGATGAAGCTCATTGTGGACCTGATTTATCAGTCCGGATTTGAAGGCATGAGATATTCCATTTCCAATACGGCGGAGTATGGTGACTATACAACAGGGCCCAAAATCATCACGGATGAAACACGCAAGACCATGAAGAAGATCCTGAAGGATATTCAGGACGGCACCTTTGCAAAGGACTTCCTGCTGGATATGTCTGATGCGGGTGGACAGGTCCACTTCAATGCAATGCGCAAGCGCGCTGCAGAACATCCCAGCGAGAAGGTAGGCCGTGAAATTCGTCAGCTTTACTCCTGGAGTGATGAAGACAAACTGATCAATAACTGAGTCAGGCAATAGCCCGGAAAGCTCCCGGGCTATTCTGGTAATTACATACATTGCTACTGTAAAGAAAGAAGGAATACTGATGGAAACGATCGCAACTTCTGGTGCACCAGGAGCAATTGGCCCGTATTCACAGGCAAAGAAAAGTGGAAATCTGGTCATGACTTCCGGTCAGATTCCACTGGACCCGGTTACCGGGGAAGTGGTAGGCGAAGATATACGGACCCAGACAGCACAGGTGCTCAAAAACCTGAATGCTGTGCTGAAAGCGGCCGGAACAGATTTTGAGCATGTAATGAAAACGACCTGCTATCTTACCGATATGGCTGATTTTGCTGCGTTCAATGAGGTGTACGCGCAATATATAACCTCTGCCCCGGCACGCAGCTGTGTTGCAGTCAGGGCGCTCCCCAAAGGAGTACTGGTAGAAGTGGAATGTATGGCCATACTGGACTGATCTGAGCCGGGGATTCCCCGGCTTTTTCTGACTTGCAACTTCTATGGTCAGATACTATACTGGAGATGCGGCAAACTGGAGGCAGAGATATGACCTATCGTGAAGTTGACATGTCGGAATATCCCAGAAAAGCACATTTCGAGTATTTCCGGAGTATGCCATTCCCTTTTTTCAGTGTGACAGTCATGGTGGATGTGACCAGGGTACTGGCATTTTGCCGGAAACGAAGCTGCTCTTTTTATACGGTCTTTATTCATCTTGTTGCCAGGGTAGCCAATCAGGTCCCGGAGTTCAGACAACGGATTCATGAAGGAAAAATCCGTGAATATGCATCCTGCGGTACATCTCATACTGAGATGACAGAGAACGGAACCTATGCATACTGTACTTTGTATCATCAGATGGATTGGGATGAGTATCTGAGCTATGCCGAGCAGCAGAGACTGCAGTGCAGGCATGAAACTGTACTGGAAGAAGATGCAGAAGTGGAAAGCATGTATTTCATTTCATCTCTGCCCTGGTTACATTATACACAGCTGTCCATGCCATCGACGGGAACGGATTCTAATCCGCAGATCAGCTGGGGAAAGTTTGCTGCGAACGATGCGGGAAAGCAGATCATGCCTGTCACGTGCCAGGTCCATCATGCACTGATGGATGGATTTCATGTGGCAGAGTTCTATGACAGTCTGAACCGGGAGATTGAAACACTTGGATCATGAAAGATGAGGGAAAGACAGTGCAGATTCAAAGAGTTGTGATCACAGGCGGCCCTTGTGCCGGAAAAACTACTGCAATGAGCTGGATTCAGAATGCCTTTACGGAAAGAGGGTATACGGTCCTGTTCATTCCTGAAACGGCGACAGAGTTCATTTCCGGAGGCGTTGCGCCGTGGACGTGTGGGACCAACCTGGATTATCAGATGTGTCAGATGGAACTGCAACTGAAAAAGGAAGAACTGTTTGACCGTGCAGCGCAAACTATGCCGGCGGACAAGATTCTGATTGTCTGTGACCGTGGTGCAATGGACAACAAGGCATATATGAGCAATGAAGAGTTTAACCAGGTACTGAGCAGGCTGAACCTTCATGAAGTGGAGCTTCGGGACCATTATGATGCTGTGTTTCACCTGGTAACAGCGGCTAATGGTGCGCCTGAGGCATACAGTTTTGCGAATAATAAGGCGCGCTATGAAAGTGAGGAGGATGCGATTCGCCTCGATGACCGTCTGATCGCTTCTTGGTCCGGACATCCGCATCTGACAATCATTGATAATTCAACCGGGTTCGAACAGAAGATGCACCGCCTTCTGGAGGAAATGACAAGAATTCTTGGTGCAGAAGGCATTTATGCCAATGAACGGAAATATCTGATCCGTTATCCGGATATTGCATGGCTTGAACAACTGGAAGGATGCAGAAAAGTCGAAATATTTCAGACTTATCTTAAATCACCGGAAGGCATATCCAGAAGGATCAGACAGCGTGGTGCGGATGGCTTTTTCCTGTACTATGAACTGACCAAGACAGTTCAAAAAGACGGGCAGGTAACAGAGACGGAGCGGCGACTGAGTCAGACCGAGTATGTCCAGCTGATGATGCAGGCCGATACAACGAAGGGACAGATCCGGAAAACACGGTATGTTCTGACTATGCAGCAACAATCCCTTGAGATTGATCTGTTTCCGTTCTGGAACAAGCAGGCCATTGCAAAGGTTTCCCTGCTGAATCATGACATGCCTCTGTTCCCTGCGGAAATTCAGGTGATCCGGGAAGTAACCGGTGACGATGCGTACCGGAATTCATCCATGGCGCTCCAGCCGCCAAGGGAGGAAGTCGAATGAGTTTTCAGATGGACAGACGGATTCCTGAACAGATGCAGACCATGCTGGCACAACAGTATACGGAAGAAGAATGCGCACGGATTCAGGATGGATTTCTGTCTGAGCGGATTACCACACTGCGCGTCAACCGGCTGAAAGCAACCGGGGAAGAAGTCCGGGCGTTGCTGGATACTGCAGGGGTACCGTGGCAATCTGTGCCCTGGTATGAAGATGCGCTGTGTCTGCCGGCAGGCAGTGAAACTCTGCTGAAAACTCTTCCGATGTATACAGAAGGGAAGATTTATATTCAGGGGTTATCTGCCATGCTCCCGGCACTTCTGCTGGCTCCCAGGGCAGGTGAAAGCATACTGGATATGGCAGCTGCACCTGGAGGAAAAACCACACAGATCGCAGCACTCAGTGCAGATAAGGCAAGCGTAACAGCCTGTGAACGGGATGCACGCAGAGCAGAACGGCTGAAATATAATATCCGAACCCAGGGGATGAGCAAAGTAACCGTAATGAATCAGGATGCGCGACAGCTGGATGATATGTTTCGCTTTGACAAGATTCTGCTGGATGCCCCATGTACCGGAAGCGGAACACTGAAACTGAATACTGAAATGCCGCGGCGAATGGAAAATGATTGGATTCGCAGGATAGTAAGAACACAGCAGAACATGCTGGATAAGGCTTTGCGACTGCTGAAGAAGGGAGGACTCCTGGTTTATTCCACATGTTCGATTCTCAGACAGGAGAATGAAGATAATGTGGACCGGATCCTGAACAAGAACAATGTTTCTCTGGTTCCTGTCCCTGATGAACTTGTGCGCTCCATTCCGGGGCTGTCAGTGACCATACCGGGCACATATTGTGTTCAGCCGAGCAGAGAATTCGAAGGCTTTTTTGTGGCTTGTCTGCAAAAGAAATAAGCAGGTTACCCGGAAAAAATAGATATCAGCCTCATTCCGCGTGCAAGGAGAAAGCTGTACCATGGCATGCCACCAGCGGATTTTGACTAAAAAATGACACCGTCACTTGTCTGACGATGTCATTTTCTTTTACTGAGCTGAGTCATGTGGATCATGATTGAGAGAACCACCGTTTTGCAGTATGAACTCTGCCGGTGCAATAAAAGCAAACCGTATCCCACGCATTGCGTTCCGAGTGAGAACGACATGCACCCGTTCATGGGAAGAATCTCCGGCAGTGATGGATACCTCCTGAACCGGGAGAATCGCAAACAGATCCCTGGCGGAACGGATTGCAAGACCACACAGATAGGTGTCGTAAGCTTCATTTGCCTGAGTTGCATCTTCTGTCAGAGCGTTGAAGGTGACATTGATCCGGTCAGCGTTGATGCAGCTGACACGAATCTTATGTGCATATTGTTTCAAATCATCTAACGGCCGGACTTCCTTAAGCACTGTAGAATAAGCCGAGATATCACCCGACAGAACAGCGTTGACCTGTGTCCTCAGAAAGTCCCAGCGCTCCCTTGTGGTGATTCCGTCCGTGGGCAGCGGGCTGACGAGAACATCGGTCCAGTCGATACTTTCGTCAGCAGTTTTCCACAGAGTTTCGAATGAGGGGAGAACAGAGGGCTTTGTATCATCATGCGCGGGAACAGATCCTTCTGGTCGCTCAGGCTGCGGTGTCTGTTCCGAACCCGTTGTTTCATGGGCCCACAGATCATTGACAATTTCATAAAGTCCATCCAGCGGATTTGCGTTATTTCTGGGCATCAGGCTTATACCTCCTTGGGGTCAGGCTCCGGTAAAATCCGGCAACAGACTTCTGCAGGGCGTGTATCTGTGATGAAATGCTGGATTTCCACACAGGCCTTGCTGAGAATCTCATTCTGGAATAACCAGCGCGCCAGAGGATTGATCAGCAGACTCTCCACCTGATTTCCAATGCCGCGCCCACCGTTTGACAGATCACTGAGTGCAGCATCGTGCAGTTCCTGGTATGCCTCGTCCGTGATGGTGATGACGATCCCTTTCTGTTCGTTCATCCGCCGGATTATCTTATTTACCTGCGCGCTCAGGATAGCTTCACCGGCTTCTTTCCGGATATAATCGAATACAACAATGTTCTCTCCGATTCGGTTCAGAATCTCAGGTCTGCCAAGCTCCAGCTTGAAGTAGTCTTCAATGGCGGAACGAATTCGTTTCTCGACTTCAGCATAATCCATGTCCATACTGACATTGGCATGACGCTGACCAAGCGCATCCTTCGTATAGATTCCCAGATTGGATGTGAAGATAATGATGCATTCTGAAAAATAGACTGTGTTTCCCTGACCGTCTGTCATTCGGCCATCTTCCAGAATCTGAAGGAATTTATCCAGTATTGTGGGATGTGCTTTCTCAATTTCATCAAACAGCAGTATGGAGAACGGATTCTTTTTCACTGCATTGGTGAGCTGCCCTCCTGACTCATACCCGACATATCCGGGAGGTGCTCCCATGAGTTTCTGATCTGAATGACTCTGCCCGTATTCCGACATGTCGAAGCGGATGCATGCTGATTCATCACCAAATAGTTTTTCTGCAAGTGCCTTGGCAGTTTCTGTTTTACCGGTTCCGGTCGGTCCGGCGTAAAACAGAACACCCTTGGGCTTGGCCGTGGAAGAAGAGGAGAGGCCGTTCATTCCGGTCACTGCGCGGCGAACCACATCCAGGGTCCTTTCCAATGCAGAGTCCTGTCCTTTGACACGCTTTTCCAGATCCTGCTTTGCATGGCGCAGGTTTTCCATGGACAGATGCTCCCATGGATTCTGTTTGATACCATATTTATACAGATCAACGATACTGGCAAGATCACGGATCGCAGTTCCTTCCTGTTTGGAAAGACGACGCAGTTCGTCGAGCTCAGTAAAGGTCATGCCTTCAGTCAGGGCAACGAATTTTTCCTGGAGTTTGGCCAGATCTTCCGGATGTTCATTATAGTAGGGCATATCCGTCCGGTACACGGTACCATCAAAAAAGGTCGGAAAACTTGCGCCTGAGATCAACCGATATCTTTCATCGCGATCCGGTGCTTCCAGAAGGATGGTACGGCATACAGGATTATTCAGATAAAACCAAGTGGGGAGATCATTGAGCTTATTAACCAGAAGCACCAGAAGATTCTGCCGCTTCCCCTGGGGCGTGCGTACGGATGAGGCAGAGAGTGCAGACTGCAACAGAAGATTAAAACTGTTGACATCCTGCTGATCCATGCGTTCCGGGGTGGTAATGTAATGGCTTGCGAGCTCAAGGACGGTGACAGTGGCTTTCTGGTTCTGCATCATGCTACGCCGGATGATGTTAGGCGCCGTATCTGCAGAATTGCCTTTAAACTCAGCGGGAATCACTCCGTTATCGAGCTTGCTGTGGACAGATTCTGCAAACCCTTT
>ONWQ01000008.1 GCA_900321565.1 uncultured Eubacteriales bacterium | reverse complement strand
CTGTATGTCATGACCATGACCTGGCCGCGGGACTATACCGAAACATACAAGGATACGGTATACAAGAACTTCCGTCATTCTGTACAGCTGACGAAGTAAGCCCGCTTTTCATATTGCCCGGGAAACGGGCCTATGGTACAATCAAATGAAACTCCTTTGCTTCTGGCAAAGGCAGAATGGAGGTTTCCGGATTTGGAAAACAGGGATCATCCGTTGGACAGACCGCTGGTGATCGACAAGGATGCCAGCATCAATGTGATGGTGACCAATACGGACGAGGAAGACGTCATTGATCTGGGGAATATTTTCCGGAACATGAAGAACCTGCGCAGGGTGTATGCGTGGGTCCTGATCCTGTGTCTTCTGGTCGGTATCTGTGCACCGCTGCTTATGTACCAGTTCACCGCGTCGCCGCTGACAGTGTCGTCCATTGTGACGCTCAAGTATGACGTGCCGGTGTTTGTGGAAAACCCGACGACCGGGGAGATGGAGGCCACCGATGAGTTTGTGCCGGTGACGGACCTGACCGCACCGGACGGCACGCCGCTGGACCTGAGCCAGGTGACATCCGCATATGTGCTCCAGAACGCCATGAGCGGACTGGAACTCTCCCAGCCGGTGACGCTGGCGAACATCCGGGACAATCTGGCGATTGAGCGGATCCTGACCGAGGACACCCGCCGCAAGCAGGAAGTGGCCGCAAACATGATTGCGGACAAGAATTCCTCCGCATACCGGGAAGTCCAGGACATTCAGATCACCTACAACAACCAGTTCAAGGTATCCCTGACCAACGGGTTCGGGGAAGAAGACTCCCGGAATCTTCTGATGCTGCGGGATGACGAGCTGACCCTTGTGCTGGACCGGGTGCTCATGGCGTACAATGACTATCTGATCAAGACCTATGTGGACCAGAACATGCCGGACGATGAGTTTTCTGTGATTCATTCCGAGGATCAGGATATCCTGGAAACCCTGGATATGCTGCGCTCGGCCATCAGCAATCTGGATGAGTACATGGACTCCAAGTCGGACCTGATCCGGGCATACCGGTCCGCAAAGACGGGCTACAATCTTGAGGACCTGACGGAAATGCTGCAGATGGTCAAGGAGAACAATGTGGACTATCTGTACTCCTACGTCTATGCCAACTCCATTGCCATTGACCGCAACAGCATTATCACCAACTACCAGTATCAGCTGCGTACCGCGCAGACGAAACTGGAAGCGCTCAACGAAAAGATCGCAAACGTGGAAGAGACACTGAAGAATTACCGCAATGATGAAGTGTTCGTTTCCATGCAGGAAAGCGATACCACAAGAGCGACGAAGGTGACTACAGACTACTACAACAATACCATTGCGGAACAGGCCAAGAATTACGCGGATGCCGCGGATCTTGAGCTGCAGATCGCAGAACTCAAGAACAAGCTGGATGGCTTCCAGACCCGGACCAGTGCCAAGGAACTGCATTCCATTGACACGGAACTGAACCGGGCCATTGATGCCAGCAATGCACTGTATAAGCTCATCTGCGAGCACATGGAAGAGATTGTGCAGAGTGACTTCTATACCACGTATGCAGAGCACACCTCGGCTTACGGCAAGCAGCCGAGCTTCCTGCAGGCGAACATGAAGCGCATTGCCATCTTTGCGGTCCTGGGCGCCGTTGTGGGCATCGGACTGTGGTTCCTGGCAGCGTTCATGCAGGAAATGCAGGACAGCCGGAAAAAGTCTGAAATGAAACAGAACCCGGGGAAGGAGGCGGCTGGCGTATGAAAAAGAAGACAGGAAGTCTCCTGAAAACCACCATTGCGGTGCTCCTGATCTGTGCGATTGCCGGTGTGGCACTCTCTGCTGTCCTCTTTCTGAAGGTGGATCCGGACAGGAGTTATGCCAGCGCAACACTGCAGTTCACGTTTGACGGGGCTGCGGAAGGCAAGGCACCCAATGGATATCACTTCGATATCCGGGACATCACGAGCGATGAAGTGCTGAGCGCTGCGCTCACCGCGGTATCCATGGACAGCCGGTACACTCCGGAACAGATCCGGCCGCAGCTGGTGGCCAAGGGTGTCTATCCGGAAAATATCGTGGAACAGATCATGAACTATGAGTCCCTGATGAACTTCGATGCCAGCCGTACGCTGACCATTACGGAGTATCATCCGACGCTGTTCAACATCACCCTGTACAAGGACTTTGATGCGTCCATCTCCAATGCGGACCTCAGCAAGCTCCTGACCGCGAT